>CAYTLV010000196.1:0-3804 GCA_964438445.1 uncultured bacterium
TCTTCCGATTTCTTTGAAAGAAACTGCTGTTGTGAGTATAACACTACATGATGTTTTTGGCAGGAAGCAAAGGGATATTATCAATAAACAATTTTCTCCTGGAGAATACACCCTTCCAATAAATGTTTCTGATCTTCCAAGTGCTGTTTATTTTCTCCATGTTTACATTGGAAATAGTATGAAAACTCAAAAAATTGTTTTGTCTAAATAATCATAGCTGATTAATTTATATTAAATTACTATCGAATTAGGTGAATCATTTAAAATTATTTCAAGAATAAATGTTTCTCCTTTGTCTATAAATAATTATTTGATAAGTTATTACGAAATTTGATAAATGAGCTTAATTGTAATAGAAACAAATCAATATATAGGATAAATATGGTAGTACCTCGTGGAGAAAGACTCATCATTACTTTACTCGGTCGACGTAACGTAGGCAAATCCTCTTTGATCAATGGAATTACGGAGCAAGACATATCTATCGTTTCAAAAACTCCGGGTACCACAACTGACCCGGTAGCAAAACACTATGAACTTATCCCTGTCGGACCGGTAACATTTTACGATACGGCCGGAATTGATGATATCGGTGAATTAGGCGAACAGCGTGTAAAAGCGACTCGTCGGGTTCTATGGCGTTCTGATGTAGTTATGCTGATTTTTGATAAAAATACTCTTGATGAACATGACAAAAATACAATTAAAGAATTGAGTGGTATGGAAATTCCTTATCTGATCGTGTTCAATAAATCTGATTTGTATAGACCTTCTACTGAGACTCTGGCTTTTCTTGATAAAGAGAAATTGCCTTATATTGAAGTATCATCGCAGAAGAATGATGATATGCTCGCTTTGAGAAAAAAACTCATCACATTGGTCCCCGAATACTTTAAAAAGGATCCTGTAATCATTGGCGATATTATTAATCCCGGTGATTTTGTCGTTTGTATCGTACCTATTGATCTATCGGCCCCCAAAGGTCGAATTATTCTTCCACAGGTCCAAGTCATTCGCGAGATCCTTGATCATGATGCGATTGCGATCACGGTCAAAGAGAATGAAATCAAAGAAGTTTTTGATAAGCTTGGCAAAAAGCCAGCACTGGCCATTACCGATTCACAGGCAGTACTGAAAGCCGCAGCTGATGTTCCGGAAGATGTCCCTTTTACGACCTTCTCGACTGCATTTGCCCGTTACAAAGCAGATCTTCCAACATTGCTTGATGGATTAAAGACATTGGATAAACTTAAAGAAGGGGATAAGGTATTGATCGCGGAAGCATGTTCACATCATGTCGAATGTGATGATATAGGCCGTTTTAAGATACCCAAATGGATAGAGGGGTATCTGGGCAGGAAGATTAATTTTGAGATCGCTGCAGGGCACGATTATCCCGATGATCTGACACCGTATAAATTGGTTATTCATTGCGGAGGTTGTATGAATACCGGATTGGAATATAAGCGCCGGATCCGTCATGCACATTCGCAAGGTGTTCCGATCACGAATTACGGTATATTGATCTCCAAAACTCAGGGATTATTGGAACGCGTGATCAAGCCCTTTGGGTTATAAGAAGCTTGACTCAAGTTTTATAAAATAAAAAGTACTAATTCCGTGATTGATATCACGGAATTTTCATTTTATTACATAAATATGCATCAAAAACTTGAGTCAAGTTTTATAAAAAACAAAGTAAATAAAGCCTTTACGGCATAATTATTAGAAAAAATAGGGTAAAAAACTTGGGTCAAGTTTTATTTGCGACTTATTTCCAGCCAATATCGATACAAAGGTGCAAGCTCGGTAAATCGCTTCGAAATATGCTCAACCAATTCTCCTGAAAATAATATATCTTCAATGGGTCGTTTACAGATCAAATACATATTTTTACGCTGATACCACTTTTGAATATTTTCCGGAAGAAAATAGTTAAACCTTCGCTTATATATTTCACCTTCTAGACGAAATTTTGGCCTGCCGGGAAAAAACTTAATTACTTTTTTAAAAGCTGACTGATCACTTTCAATGCGATCTCGAAACATGAGGGTTGTTGTTGCACTAGCTTGATAAAATCCCATGCCATATGTATAACCATCAGGCTTTATTTCTATCCACCATGTGGGCATATCATGCCAATCTTTTGTGGGATGTTTAAAGTTGATCCACATATTAGATCTGAACATGGATTTATCTTTTGAGAAACGGGTGTCTCGATAGATTTTGGATATGGTTTTATTGATATCAGGACGTATTTCAATTTCAGGATCAATATTTAGCATTGTTGGGCTTAGATCCATTACCAGCTTTCGCATGGGATTCAAGATCAATGATTCATATTCAGCACGTCGTGTTTCAAACCATTCTTTATCATTATTGTTAACTTGTAAATCCTGTAAAAACTGCAAAGCTTCGGGCATAAAACCTTCAAATTGCATCTTATTTAATTCCCAAATCTTTTTTAATTTGTGCGGCGCAGATATGTCCCGCACTCATGGCACCGCCAAAACCGGCACCGGGAAGAGTCCATGCGGAAGCAAAATAAAGATTTTTTATAGGAGAACTTGCCCCCGGGCGGAAAAGAATAGCCTGATTCGGTGTTTGCGAATAACCGTAGGCTGTGCCCCTGGGTGTTTGCAGATAACGTTTCATTGTTCTGGCTGTTGCTACTTCAATGCGCTCAACATGATCACACATCTCCGGGAAATTCTTGCATACCCGTTCAAGCATGATCTTGCCGGCTCTTTCTTTTTTTGCTTTATATTCTTCTTCAGACAGATCTTCCCAATCTTCAAGATAATCCATCATGGAGAGGACAAGGTATCCTTTCCCATCCGGAGCTAGGCGAGAGTCTACCTGACTGTAATCACAAAGGATATAGGGACGAATAGTGAAGTCAGCACGGTTGATCTCAGGCATATCTTTGATCTTGAAGTCTTTTGCTTCATAATAATTAAGTGAGTAAAAAGTATTCCCCATTTCTTTCAATGGCTTATCCAAAGCTATATAGACCGTCATGATGGAAGGAGCGATACTTAATTTGCCATATTTCTTTTTCAGTGGCAGAGCATCTTTTCCTTCGATCAGTTCATCTGTGACATTGGGAATAGCAGTATTAGCAATGATAATTGGAGCATACGCTTTAGATTTAATTGCATCTTTTTTCTTTGATACATACTCAACACCAATCGCTACACCATTTTCCATAATGATTTTTGTCACTTGCTGAGATGTCAGTATATCACCATTATTTTTTTCAATGTATTCTGCCATGGCATAAGGAAGTTGATGAGAACCGCCTTGAATATATGAACCGCCTTTACGATAAAATCCTGTTTGGGCAATAGCATAAAACAAGAATGAAAGTTTATGAGCATCATCCCCATAATAACCGATATTGCCAAGAAGAATTGCTTTTAAACGTTCGTCTTTGATCGTGTGATCCAGAAATTTACCAATCGTTGAAAACATACTGCTTAATACTTTTGGAAATAAGATCGGCGATAAAAGCAGTGAAAAGAAAAATTTCACGCCCTTTAATTCGTTTATAGCCATTGCTTGGTCATGGATGCTAAAGATCGTTTTAAAGTATTTCTTTACGCTCTTAGCATCTTCGGGAAACATCTCACCAAGGCGTTTGATATTATCCTCTACGTCATTGCTGAAAGTATAAGAATAATCATGTCCTACAAAATGATAAAATTCAGGAACGGGCACAAATTTTACTTTTTTGTCAAGTCCACATTTTTTAAAGAACTCATATTGCTCGTTGTTACTATCGATCTCTGCAGTCATGTGCAA
>CAYTLV010000197.1:0-3792 GCA_964438445.1 uncultured bacterium
GCGCACGTGAAAAAGCAGAAAAAGGTGACCTTCTTTTTGGCACTGTCGATACATGGATCATTTGGAAATTAACAGGCGGCAAACTACATATCACGGATGTATCCAATGCATCCAGAACAATGCTTTTCAATATTCATACTTTAGAGTGGGATAAAGAATTGCTTAAGCTTTTCAAAATTCCAGAAAACATGTTACCCGCAGTGAAAAATTCTTCCGGGAAATATGGGAAAACTGACCCCGAACTTTTTAATGATATCGCCATCCCAATTTGTGGGATCGCCGGTGATCAACAGGCTGCACTATTTGGACAAGGCTGCTTTGAACCCGGCACAGCCAAAAACACCTATGGTACCGGCTGTTTTATGCTCATGAATACCGGACAAGAGGCCGTAAGATCTAACCATGGACTGTTAACCACCATCGCATGGGGTTTGGAAAATAAGATCGCTTATGCATTGGAAGGCTCTGTCTTTATGGCTGGTGCGGCGATCCAATGGTTACGTGATAATTTACAAATCATTAAAACAGCTGCCGCTTCTGAAGCTGCAGCCGAAAAATTAAAAGATAATGATGGTGTATATTTTGTCCCCGCATTTAATGGCCTGGGTGCCCCCTATTGGGATATGAATGTCCGCGGTACACTTTGTGGCTTAACTCAGGGCTCAAGTGCAAATCACATTATTCGTGCTGCTCTCGAATCTATCGCCTACCAAAGCAAAGATGTATTAGCAGCCATGGAACGGGATTCCGGTGTTAAGCTCGCCGCTCTGAATGTTGATGGCGGAGCAACTGCCAATAATTTTCTCATGCAATTTCAAGCAGATATACTTCCTTGCCCTGTTTGTCGTGCACCACAGCTTGAATCAACTGCTCTTGGGGCTGCGATGCTGGCCGGGCTTGCTTGTGGCTTTTGGACAATGGCTGATTTTACAAGAAGCAAAAAAGGATCCGCCTGTTTTGAACCCAAGATGGATGAGGATTCACGAAACAAATATTATGCGGGATGGTTGAAGGCCATTACGCAAACAATGGCAATTGATAATTGTAAGACAAAAAAATAGAGTATAAGCTTAACCCCTAAAATATAAATTCAAAGGTATACGATAATGAAAACATACGTTATTGCACTCCTCGCGGTCATCCTTCTAATAGGATGTACGCCCAAAGAGGCACCGTTTCAGGCTTAGCTCATGCTCAGAACAAGGTGGGAATGATCTATTACACCGGCAAAGGCGTAGAGAAAGAATATAGCAAAGCTATAAAATGGTTTACCTTAAGTGCCAAACAAGATTTCGATCAAGCTCAATATATGTTAGGAAAAATATATAGCATAGGACAAGGAGTAGAGCCCGATACCGCAAAGGCGATAAAATGGCTGGAAAAAAGTGTATCTGGAGAACACCCTTATCCGCAATTTCTTCTGGGTAAACTGCTATATGAGACCGCTGAAACTCCTGAAGAGTTTGAAGCTGCCTTTCACTGGGTTAAGACCAGTGCCGATCAGGGCATGGGACACGCAAAAGAGTTGCTTAAAACAATGGATAATTGATCCTCCTTCGCTGAAGCTTCGAAGGACAGGCAAAGGACAGTTGACAATTAATTGAAACGTAAAGCGTGAATCGTTAGACGTGAAAATAAAATATCAATCTTGAAACAGATAATAAACCTGTCATCTTGAGCCCCGAAGCTTCGGGGAAAGATCTATTTATGTCACAGTATTATTGAAATATATTCACAGATTATTTATAATTGTTCTTTTAATCGTTGTAGTTCTACTTTGTCTCCAACAATAAATTTATTATTAGTACCAGTTTCAATTTTTAAAGCAATGTTGTTTAAAATCTTTACCAAGCTTTCATCATCAATATAAAAATATTCTCTGCTACCTTTCTCGGTTTCCATTGATATCGCTTCCTCCTCTGGCATTAGTATCATTGCAACCCAAGGAGAGAGGGGGAATATGTAATATAATTTATTTGGTGTTTCTGATTTTTTCACATAAATACAATTTCTGGGGATAATAAATCCTGTTTTAGTTTTATTAACAATAATATTTAACCAATTACCCCTAAATAGGTTCGCCCTTGTTGAGCCAATTAATTCTTCTTGACTAATTGGTTGAATTATAGAAGTATAGCTGAATTCATTGGCTTTGTTTAAAGCATATTCACCCCTTAAAAAAATATTATTGCAAAAATACAAAACAGCTTTAGTTTCTTTTTCACTAAAAGAAATATTGCTGTTTTTCTTCATTGCAAAATCTCTGATTTTCTTTGATATATCGCCAAAAGGGGTTTCAAATATTTTACCCATGGTTTTATCAAATTCTTCACTATAATAATCTTTTTTTGTGTCCAAGATTCTAATTTTTTCTGTTTTAATAGTATTATCAACTAGATCTAGATAATCAACTACTAAACCATCTTTCTTAGACTTATAGGCAAAATTCTTAAGAATTGATTTCGGGATTTGAACGTGTGAATTCATAATTATACCTTTTCAAAACCTCGAAGAGATCCTGAAATAAATTCAGGATGACAAGGGGTTTTCCGCTCTCTCGCTTTCTCCCTCTCCTCTTCGGCTTTATCTGTGCAATCTGCGTAATCTGTGGTTTTATTTCAGATTGTATATCTTTGTGTATTTCTTCTCAAGATAATTCATAAATGGATCCGGGCTCAGCGGTGCACCCGATATGACCTTAATCAAATCTTCCGGATCATAAAAACGACCATGCTTATGAACTTTTTCATTTAGCCAGTTTTTAAGTGGCAAGAATTCACCCTTACTGACTTTTTTCCATAATTCGGGAATTTCTTTTTCGGCCTGTTCCATGATTTGAGCGCCGTATAAGTTACCCATGGCATATGAGGGAAAATAGCCAAATCCACCAAATGACCAATGCACATCTTGCATAAGGCCTTCAGAATCATCTTTTGGTCGTATGCCAAAATATTCTTCCATTTTATCATTCCATAATGCCGGAATATCATCAACTTTAACATCACCGTTAATGATCATATTTTCTATATCAAACCGCAGCATAATGTGTAATGAATAAGTAACTTCATCCGCCTCTACACGAATCAAAGAGGGCTTAACAACATTGACCATACGGTACCAATCTTCAAGCTTAACTTCTTTGATCTGTGGATAATGCCCCTTTAAAATTGGCAAAGCATATTCCCAAAACTCCCGACTGCGACCAATCAAGTTTTCCCATAGTCTGGATTGACTTTCATGAATACCAAATGAAGCAGCTTCCCCTAGAGGTGTACCAAATTGCTTTTTAGGTAAGCCCTGTTCATAGATAGCATGTCCACTTTCATGTATGGTAGAAAATAAGCCTGAAAGCAACATTTTATCATTTAAACGGGTTGTAATTCTGACATCTTCCGGGTGAAAACCAATCGTAAAAGGATGTGTCGACACATCTTGGCGCGCATGCTTCATATCTAAACCCATAGCCGTAGCAATCTTTATGCCAAATTTCCATTGTTCATCCGTATCAAAAGATTGTTGTAAAATCGAATCATCAATCTGTTTTGCTTTATTAATTTCTTTTACTAGCTTAACTAAACGCTTTTTTAATCCACCGAATAGCTTCTCGACCGAAGCCGTTGTCATGCCGGGTTCAAAACCATCTAAAAGCGCATCATAGGGTTTTTCTTTATACCCCAGATATTCTGCTTCTTGTTTTTTCATTTTGATCATTTTTTCAAGAAAAGGCGTATAGATCGAAAAATCTTTTGCCTTGCGTGCTTTTGCCCATGCTTGTTGGGTTGCAGACGTATG
>CAYTLV010000198.1:0-3792 GCA_964438445.1 uncultured bacterium
TTTCACAATAAAATATTTATTTTCAACCCTCAACTATCAACTTCTTCTTTTCATTGACTTTTATTAAACCGCATTTCAAATATTGTGTAATTTGAGATCTCTCTGCTTCGTCCCGAAAACCATCGGGACTTCGATCGAGATGACATATTATCAACTTATCAATCCATCGACTTCTTCTTTTCATCGACTTTCTTAATTTCCCCAATAGGCGTAAAGCATTACGCCTCTACTTTATTCTTCATATTTTCTTTTTTTCCTGCACACGTACCCTTGTATTTTCTTACCCTCAACTATCAACTATCAACCATCAACTTCTTCTTTTCATTGACTTTTATTAAACCGCATTTCAAATATTGCGTAATTTGAGATCTCTCCACTTCTCCCGACATACATCGGGATCCGGTCGAGATGACATATTATCAACCATCATCTTATCAACCATCAACTCTTCAACTTTCTTCTATACGTCTAAAACCGCGAATTCACCACTTCGGTCTAATTCTTGAATTCCAAAAGGCTGTACGACCTCTAGGAAACGCTTGATCTTACGTGGACCTCCGGTCATACTGACAACAACATAGTTCGTCGAAAGATCAAGGACCTTTGCCCTGAAAAGATCGATCACTTGTAAAAGATCGGGGCGGTTTTTAACGGTGCTGATCTTTACCATAATGAATTCACGAACAATATAATTCTTATTGTGTGAAATATCAGTAACTTTTACTACATCTACCAGCTTGTTCAATTGCTTGGATATTTGTTCGATTTGGTCTTCGGTTTCGGTCAAAACAAGATGAACACTGTAAATTTCGGGTATTTCGGTCGGTGTGGATATGATACTATCAATATTATAGCCCCGTTGAGAGATCAGTCCGGTAATACGTGCCATCACACCGACAGTATTTAAGACTTTTAAACGAATGGTATGTTTTGTTTTCATGCTTTTTCCTTTTCCGGTCCCAATAATATCTCGTCGATAGGTTTTCCACTAGGTACCATGGGGTAAACATTTTCTTCTTGTCTGACAATACATTCCATGACTACCGGTCCCGGATATGCAAGTCCTTCTTTTAACATTGCTACCAGTTCTTCCGGGGTGCTTGCGCGTAATCCTTTTACACCGTTAGCTTCCGCAACTTTCACAAAATCAGGGCGGTAGACTTCGGGGCATTGGGGATTAGGACCTTTACATTCGGGTGGACAATTCGGGGTTTGTTTAAGACAGACTTTGGAATATTGTTTATCCCAAAACAGTTCCTGCCACTGACGGACCATGCCCAGATATTGATTATTGATGACCAGTGCTTTAACCGGTATGTTATTGATGGCACAGGTAGCCAATTCCTGGATATTCATTTGAAATCCACCGTCGCCGCAGATCGCGACAACTTGTCTTTTAGGATTTGCCAATACGGCTCCCATTGCGGCAGGAAGTCCAAAACCCATGGTTCCCAAGCCACCTGAAGATATAAAACAGCGTGGACCTTTATGTTTGTAATAAAGGGCAGAAAACATCTGATGTTGACCGACATCCGTCACAATGATCGCATTATCTTTTGTCAATTCACTGAGTTTTTCGATCACATATTGTGGAGCAAGCCCTTCACCCGGTTTTTGAGAGTAAGTCAGCGGAGTTTCTTCCCGCCAAGCAGTTACGGTTTTACACCATCCGTTGGCGGGACGAGCTTTTAAGATCTTGCCCAATTCTTTTAAAACATATTTAGCATCACCCACAACAGGGATCTCAGTGTGAATATTCTTACCGATCTCCGCCGGATCGATATCAATATGTGCGATCGTGGCTTTAGGAGCAAAGCGTGCCAAATCACCGGTCACACGGTCATCAAAGCGTACGCCCACTGCGATCATAAGATCACATTGCATCATGGCATGATTGGCGGCGTATCGTCCATGCATACCGGGCATACCCAAGAATAAGGGGTGATCCGCATCCGATGTACCCAAACCCATTAAGGTCGTAACAAAAGGAATATTGGTTTTTTCAACGATAGCAAGCAATTCTTTCTCCGCTCCGGCAGCAACAATACCACCGCCCGTATAGAAAAGTGGTTTTTCCGCTTTTTGAATGGTCTCTGCAAGTTTTTTGATCTGCTTGGGATTGCCTTCTACAGTTGGCTTGTAACCCGGTAATTTAATTTCTTCCGGATATTTATAGTCTTTTAATACAGCTGTTAACACATCAACCGGAATATCGATGGAAACGGGGCCCGGACGGCCGGTGCGTGCAATGTGGAAAGCTTCTTTCATTGTTTTTGGAAGATCATTAATATTATTAACGAGATAATTATGCTTCGAAATAGTACGTGTCATACCGGACATATCTACTTCCTGGAAACCATCCGTACCGATAAATCCATTTTTAACCTGTCCACTGATCACCACAATAGGGACAGAATCGAGTTTTGCCGTTGCAATACCTGTAATGGCATTGGTTGATCCCGGACCGGATGTCACTAAAGCAACACCCACCTTACCGGTTGAACGCGCATATCCGTCTGCTGCATGCACTGAAGCCTGTTCATGACGATTCAATATGACATTCAATTCTTTTTCTTTGAAGAGTGCATCAAAAATGGGAATAACCACACCACCGGGGTATCCGAACAGTGTATCCACACCTTCTTGTTTTAACGCGTCTATGACGATTTGCGAACCATTCATGTATAATCCTTAATCTTTTATCTGTAGTTTGAGATCTCTCCGCTTCGGTCGAGATGACAATTAAAATTATTTTATATTTGTAACCGCACCTTTTGATGCCGATTGTGCCATGAGGGCATAACGTCCCAGAGCACCGTAATCAATTCGTGGTGGTTTGGGTATCCAGCCTTCTTTTCTATTCTTTATTTCTTCATCAGTCAGTTTTACTTCAAGTTTACCGGCAGGGATATCTAAAGAAATAATATCTCCATCCTTAATAATCCCAATGGTTCCGCCTGCTGCAGCTTCGGGAGCAATATGTCCAATACAAGCGCCTCGGGTTCCGCCTGAAAATCGGCCATCGGTAATAAGGGCGACAGATTCTCCAAGTCCTTTTCCCATGATATAAGAAGTAGGGGAGAGCATCTCCTGCATTCCGGGTCCACCCTTGGGCCCTTCATATCGAATAACCACAACATCGCCGGTTTTAACTTTTCCCTCAAGAATACCATCGCAAGCATCTTCTTGAGATTCGAAGATAACCGCTGGTCCTTCGAATACAAGCATATTGGGAGTTACACCGGCCGTTTTTACAACTGAACCTTCCAAAGCAAGATTGCCTTTTAGAACAGATAAACCGCCACTTTGAGAGTAAGCATTATCCAAGCTATGGATAACATTGTTATCTTTAATTTCTGTTTTAGCTATATTTTCACCTAAAGTTCCACCTGTCACCGTTTTACAGGAGGTGTTCAGCAAACCGGAAATCTTATTGATCTCGTGTAGAATAGCTGACACACCACCTGCACGGTCCACATCTTCCATGTGGTAGGAACTTGAGGGAGAGACCTTGCAGATATTTGGTGTTTTTTTAGAAATTTCATCCATACGCTTCATATCGTAGTCGATCTTTGCTTCCGAACAGATCGCCAGCGTATGCAAAACGGTATTAGTAGAGCCGCCCATAGCCATATCAAGTGCCATAGCATTATCAATAGAATCTTTAGTGATCACATCTTTTGCTTTAAGATCTTCATCGATCATTTCAACAATACGTTTTGCGGCGGTTTTAAATAATTCGTTTCGTTTGGGATCTATAGCAAGAATACTTCCATTTCCGGGAAGTGCGAT
>CAYTLV010000199.1:0-3752 GCA_964438445.1 uncultured bacterium
CAAAGCAATAGCACACTATTTAATAACCGTCTTCAAATAATCAACCCAAATTTTATAACCGTCTTCGTTAGGATGCAGACCATCCTTAACTAAGTCGTCCTTTACATAATCTGAGTTCTCGTCTTTGAAAAGGGGATAAATATTGACAAAAGTCATATTATTCTTTTTGGCTAATTTTTCAATATACACGTTCATGCTCTTGATCAATTCGGGGGGACAATTCTTCCATCTGGGCGATGTAGGTAATATGGAATGCAAATACACATCGTAATTATAGTTTTCTACTATCAAGTCCACCATATTGCGATATAAATATTTTATTGTTTTTTCACTTCGTCCGGCTCCAATATCGTTAATGCCGATCAGTATAAAGAGTTTTGTTTCTTCCGCATCACCCAGGCAAACATCTAATCTTTCCATAATCCCATCAATATGATCGGAAACTATACCTCGATTAACGGTACTCATCTCAGGAAAAAATGTATCAAGATCAAAACCCTCTATAATAGAATTACCAAGGAAAATGGCACTTCCTGTTTTTATACTATCCTTTTCGTTTATGAATGTCGCCATTCTTTGATGCCAATGGGCATAATTATTTAAAGGCTTAATTTCGCTTTGGCAAGATGAAAATATTGCTGCGATAATGACCAATAGAAATAATGTTTTTAATGTTTTCATATGTTTATTTTCCATGCAAAATTGCCCTTAATGGGTGTGATTATGCTATTTCTTTTATATTTAAAGGAAATATTCTATTTCTTACTACTTACTATTTACTAATCTTCCAATGGCTTGAATTCCGGTTCCATATATCGATTTTTACCTTTCGTGGAGGCGGGAAATTGATAGATGGATTCTTGAGGACAAATATGGATACAACGCATGCATTGTTCGCAGGTTGTGCCAGACCATTTGGGCTTCCCATTGACCATGATAATTGTGTGGGTGGGACAGGCTTTTGCGCAAATACCGCAACCATTACAGCTTGGATAGAGCTTAAACATGCTCTTAAGTCCATAAAGACCAAAATTCCTGAACATAATATTTATGACGTTGGAAGGGTATTTAAAGAACCAGGGTTGCTTTTTATAATCAAAGAGTTCTGATTTATTATTCAAAATATCGGCAGTAATCTGTTTTGATCGCTCAACTCCCGCTTCAATAATACGCATGTTTTCATCCATGGTCAAGATTGTACTGAAGGGAATCCAATTATTTGGCATTTTGATCACATCAGAGTAGATGAGATCACAGTTCTTGCGTTTTAATATTCTAGCACATTTTATAGTGCCTAATCCTGCTCCGTTTGCATCGCCTGCCGTAAAAACAAAGAAGACCTTCTGTATGCTGTTAAATGATTTCAGAGATCTGAGATATTTTAAAACGATACGAGGCATGCCAAAAGCATAGACAGGAAAAGCGAAGCCGATCAAATCTGCTCCCTCGATCTTCTTTTCCATGGGATCTAATTTTGAAATATGTACTTGATGTCCGGCTTCACTGAATACTCCTCTGCAGGTATCCAAGACTTTCCATGAATTGCCTGTCCCGGTAAAATAACGAAGTTCAATTTTCATGTTTTATACCACCTTATTAAAATCGGGTTCAAAGTCTATATGCTTATATTTATTCTAAATCCTCTACAGGAAGAATGATGTAAAGACGCAATTAATCACGTCTCTACCCTAAAGCAAATTCTGAATCATGAATAGATCCTTCACCACGTTCAGGATGACAGTTACTTAAACCTTAAATTATTAAACGAATTAAAGCTGCCAAGCAAGCGGTCTCGGTTCGTAAACGTCGGTTTGTCAGCAAGACCGGATGTGCGGAGTGTTGGATGGCAAGTGCAACTTCATCGGGATGAAAGCCGCCTTCGGGTCCAATAAGAACGAGATAATTTTCGGGATCAGATGCCGGTGCTAATTGAGGGTAATCATCCTGATTATCACAGATATAAGTGGCTTCCGGGCGTTTTTGTTGAATAAATTCTTTGAAGGGGACAGGATTGTGCAAAATTGGCAGGTGAGAGCGTCCAGATTGCTTTAAAGCTGAAAGTATGATCTTCTCACTGCGTTCTCGTTTTAAACCCTTTACGACCGTGTAACGCGTCATTAGAGGGTAAATGTCATAAACACCCAATTCTACGGCTTTTTCCAGCATAATCTCCCAATGTGCCGGCTTAATCAGCCCTACTGCCAAGGATACCCGGTTTTCAGGTTCACCAAACTTTGAGTGTTTTTTAATTATCTTGCATATAGTACTTTCCACATTGATTTCAAGAATCTCAGCTTGATAAGAAGTACCTTTACCATCACTGATCCAGATGGTGTCGCCGGGTCTTTTGCGCATAACCCGGGACAAGTGCTTATGCTCATCATTTTCAATGATCAAGGCCTTATCTTCAATATGATCGGAAAAAAAGAATTGTTCGTGAGCCATTAGAAATATTTTCCATAATTCATGACGATCGCGGCTCCGTTCCAACTGGTTTTTAAAAATACTTCATCCACGGCTTGCTTGAAACTGTTGATCTCATAACCAAGTGCAACAGTTAAAGAACTGCGTTTCTCCATCATGAAATCGATGCCAAAATGAAAATGAGAATAAAAGCCAAGATAATATCCCGCATCTTGGTAGCGACTGATATTGGCCCAAGGGTCATTATCCGTGTCAATTGCCAGTACCGGACCGGCTTGAATAGAAACATAGGGAGCAAATGTATTGGCTAATTGTCGAGTAAAAAAATGTTTTTTTACAAAGAACCCGGCTTTTAAAAAATCAAGATGGATGGTGTTCAATTTCATGGTATAACCGGTATAGGGATCAGTCCAGGTATATTCTTTTCCACTGGAAACAAAGGTCCAGTTTGCTTGAATACCGGCATGTAGATTATCAAGAAGTCGCCACTGCATCATAGCGCCCATGCTTGAGCCGTAATCTGTCATGCGTAGATCAATACTGTTGATTCTTTTGACTTTTCCCATTGAATCATAATTTGCAGCCGATAAAAGCTGAAAAGCGATAAATAATATGATCAGAGCGCGTTTCATGATCTATCTCCCCGTACTTGTTCGTAAATGTAAGTCATGCCCAGTAAAGTAAGTGATTTATCTACTTTTTGAATATACTTGGAATGCGGGGCGATCACTTCGGAAAGTCCTCCGGTTGCGATAACCGTAACTTCATTTTCACCCCATTCATTACAAATTCGTTTTATCAACCCGTCGATCTGATCAATAGTTCCCCACATTAAGCCAGACTGGAGGCTCTCGCGGGTTTTTGTTCCAATGATCTTTTCAGGGAAATCGAAGCTGACCTTCGGGAGTTTTGCAGCGCGCTGGAATAGATCGCGGCCTGCCGTTTCAAGTCCCGGCATAATCACTCCACCCAAATATTCTCTGTTTCCTGAAATCACATCGAAGGTTGTTGCTGTTCCCATATCCACCACGATCAAGGGAGAAGAATATTGTTCCAGAGCGCCCACGGCATTGCAAATTCTATCGGCACCTACTTCAGCGGGATCATCATAATTGATCTTTAGATCGATAGGAAGATTATGGTCAACAACAAGCGCATCATTTCCAAATAATATTGTGCATACTTCCTGAAAAGGGGCTGTTAAGCGAGGTACAACGGAGGATATTATCGCACCGTCAATATCAGCGGTAGTAATTTTCAGTTTTGAGATAATATCTTTGATAGGTGCAATATAATCGGGAACAGATAAAAGGGGAGTACTGGGAATA
>CAYTLV010000200.1:0-3733 GCA_964438445.1 uncultured bacterium
TGAGTGATTATATCTATGATTATGATCATGAAAATATTTTAAAGGGCTGTGATGATTTCAATTCAATGCAGTCTATTAGAAAATTTAAACTAGAATACAGACGTGATTTTGGTAGTAGTTTTTCAAGTCGTAAAGCATTCATTTCAATACTAGAAGAATCATTTACTGATTTCTTTGTACAAATAGTCAAGCCGTTTGCTATATAATTAAAGGCCACACCATGAACCTCAACATAAAATCTCGCTCCCATTCTCCACGTCCCCGTTTCTCCCCCTCTCCTCTTCTCCACTATCTCCCCCTCTCCCTTGCCCCTATTCTCCACTTCTTCGCTAAAGCTTCGAAGTGCAAGCTCCTCTTTACTCTTCTTTCTTTAGTTTTTCTAGTATCCTGTAACTTATTCGCCCCCAACACCACCTCCTACGACGTCACGCTGGAACTGGGTCAGTCCTACGATATCAATCTGGGTCAAAGCGGCGATGAAGAAGCCGCGATCATGACAATTCAACCTTTGCATGCCAGCGTTTCGGAAACGTACCGGGATACGATCAATTGGGATGTCTATTATCACTATGTCCCCGATTCAAGTTATGTCGGGACAGATTATGTGAAATTTGAATTGGCCTATCTTGAGCAATTATACGATTCCTCATTCAAGACTGAAGGCTATATCGAAATCAATTTCACCATAGATGGAACGACCGGCGAGAGGCTTGAAAAATAATATATTCATCGTTCAGAAGGAGTCATAAATGCTTTTTTCAAAAGAATATCGCGAAAAAAGAGATCAAGCAAATAGAGTCAAATGGGTGAAAACCCGTGAAATGGGTAGAAAGAAATTTATTCTAATTTATGGTGTCTTGTTTTGGGGACTATTCATGGCGATCTTTTTTTTCTTTTATAATCAATTAACTAGACCTTCTGACATATGGTATATTAGGCTGATCATATCTCTTATTATTTTCCCCTTAGGTGGCTATTTTGTCGGTCACTTTTCTTGGAAAGCCGCTGAAAAGAGATATTGGGTTAAAGAAAATAAGGATTGAAGTTAAGGCTAAGATTGAGATTAAGAATTTAATATTTTTATTCCTGATTACCGATCTTGTTTAACCCCGTCGGGGTTGTGATTTATCTGGGGGTTCATGTCCCCCGGGTTTCACCCGGGGTTAATGTTATTCGACCCCTACGGGGTCTAAATCGTGAATAATTTTATGTACCTAAAGCAATAAGGAATAACATGAGCAATAAAACAGACCAAAAATCAAAAACACTCAAAATAAACAAAGACTTAAAGCGCATTCAAGCATGGCGACAAATATGGTCCCAATTTCGCGAAAAAGGTGAGTTGCACTACATACTCAAAAACTGGGTTTTTTATTATGGTATAACAATGGCTTTAGTATTATTTATTTATGAACAATCTAAGAATTCATGGGAGCATTGGGGCTTTAATCTCATTGTTGCTTTAATCATATTTCCAACAGCTGGCTTTATTGCGGGTCGCATTACTTGGAAAGCCAATGAAAAACGCTTTATGGGGAAAAAACAAATTTATTTTTTCGTATTCTCCTAATTTGAGATCTCTTCGCTACTCCGTCAGCCGACGGACTTCGAAGGACAGCAAAAAAAAGAGGGGAATTCTTTGTTCAACCCCGCTGGGGTTGTAATTTTTGTATGGAATCAATTCCTATTTTTGTCCAACCGCTCTGTGGTTGAAAATCATATATTATTAGATCACACTACCTCTTCTTCGGTAAAACTTTGAAGAGCAGGCATGAGTTGGAACAAGGAGTCCCATCGGGACGGTATCTTTGTAGGAAACCATGCTACATCTTTGGCTTTGCCATTACAAGCACGTTTAGGATGATGTTTTGGTTTCATTCATCGTTTATAGTTCATAGTTTATCGTTAAAAAAGGAACAGCATGGTTTTATCAAAAGACAATAAAATTAAAAAAGACATTGAAAACAAAGCCAATTGGGCAAAAACCCGTAAAATGGGTAGAACAAAATTTATTTTAATTTATGGCGTTTTTTTCTGGGGACTCATTTTGGCTATAGCATTTTTCTTTCTTAACGTAAAAGTATATCCTTCAATTCCCTGGCATATTCTTCTCCTTGTCTCTATAGTTATTTTCGGTATAGCCGGTTATTTTGTGGGGTACTTTTCTTGGAAATCAGCTGAGAAAAAATATAACAGTAATCAGAATTCAAAAAACTAATACACTCTATAGATTACACAAATTATCACAGATTAAAACTTTGTAAAAATATCTGTTTTAATCTATGGCATCTGTGGATAGTATCTTCAACTCACGCTTTACGTCTTACCTTTCACGTCTTTTTTAATTATATTTGTTCAACAAAAATAATCAGGAACCAATCATGAAAAAAGTCTCCGTCTTTCTTTTACTCATCCTTCTAGTTACCACCGCGTTCGCCGGAAATAAACGCCCTCGCGATCTTGGTATTGAGATTGGTGTTTTTAAAACCGGTAAATATAACGCTATTACCGACGTACAGGGTGTTAAGGTCGGTCATACGACGATCATTGAAGGTGACAATATTCGCACCGGCGTGACGGCTATTCTCCTCTATGATGGCAATATTTTTCAATTGAAAGTCCCTGCTGCCATCCACATCGGGAACGGTTTCGGCAAACTGGCAGGCTATTCTCAAGTCAAAGAACTCGGCAATATAGAAACTCCCATTATCCTGACCAATACGCTTAGCGTCCCGGCTGCCTGCAATGCTTTGATCAGCTACACTTTGAATCAAAAAGAAAATCAGACGGTGCGCTCAGTCAACTCTGTGGTGGGTGAAACCAATGACGGTTGGCTGAACGATATTCGCGGTCGCCATATAAAAGAAGAGCATGTCCTCTCCGCGATCAAGCATGCAAAAAGCGGCAAGGTCAAGGAAGGTAATGTCGGTGCCGGTACGGGAACCATCTGTTTTGGTTATAAGGGTGGTATCGGAACTGCTTCTCGCGTATTACCTGAATCTTTAGGCGGCTATACCGTGGGTGTTCTCGTTCAAACCAATTTTGGTGGTAAACTTGAGATAAATGGTGTTCAGATCGCTGAAGAGATTGGTGATTATTACTATCGTAAAAAAATACTCAACGAAGTTGACGGTTCTTGCATGATCGTGGTCATGACGGATGCTCCTCTTTGCGCTCGAAATCTTGAACGCCTAGCTAAACGCGCCATGCTTGGACTGGCAAAAACCGGCGGCATCGCCTCGAATGGCAGTGGTGATTATGTAATTGCCGTTTCCACGGCTAAAGAAAATTTCATTTCTTATGATTATGATACACCTTTGCATACCACCTCTGTTCTATATAACGGCAAGATGTCATCGCTCTTCATGGCAACGATCGAAGCTACGGAAGAAGCTATAATCAATTCTCTTTTTGCTGCAGAAGACATGGTGGGAAGAGATGGGCATAAGGTTAAAGCCCTGCCGGTGGATAAAATCATGGAGTTGATGGAGAAGTATAATAAGATTGAAAAATAAATATCACTCGCTAGCCTTGGGTTTAAACCCAAGGCTATTGATAAAATTATAGTTCAGTAGCCCCGGATTTAAACCCGGGGTTAACTTTATTCATTTATTTGTTCAACCCCTCAACTTCGTTCAGGGTTGTTTTTGCTAGTTTCGCCCTTCCCCGGGTTTCACCCGGGGTTAATGTTATTTGACCCCTTCGGGGTCTGATAAATAATAATTGTGTGAAA
>CAYTLV010000201.1:0-3693 GCA_964438445.1 uncultured bacterium
TTCTTTAAATGTTATTTAGAATACAACTCAACGACCAACTGTTCATTGAAATCTTCAGGAAGTTCACTACGTTCCGGAACTTTCATAAATTCACCGACCAGTTTGGCTTTATCAATGGACATCCAAGGCAAAGTATGATCACCTTTGATACGTTTTACTGAATCTAGGATGATTGGAATACGTTTGCTTTTGTCACGTACGCGGATCTCAGATCCTTCTTTAACAGAGAAAGAAGGTATGTTGACCTTGCGATTGTTTACTATAAAATGTCCGTGTGTTACCAGCTGACGAGCCGCACGACGTGTAGGTGCAAAACCCATACGATAGACGACATTATCAAGACGGCATTCCAGCATCTGTAATAAGATATAGCCGGTAATACCTTCTTTTGTATCAGCTTTCTTGAAATAATTACTGAATTGTTTCTCAAGAACACCATAGGTGTGCTTAATACGCTGTTTTTCACGCATTTGAATACCATAATCTGAGAGACGTCTGCGGGAAGTTGGTCCGTGTTCTCCAGGTGGATAGTTTTTAGTTATCCTTGAAAATTTTGGAGATTCAAAACACGGATAATCCAAACGACGACAGACTTTACCTCTTGGGCCTTTAAATCTTGCCATTATATATTCTCCTAAACTCTACGACGTTTGGGTGGTCTACACCCGTTATGTGGAATAGGTGTCACATCTTTGATTGCAGTAACCTGCAATCCAGCCAGTGATAGGGCACGAATGGCCATTTCACGACCGCCCCCAGGACCTTTAACTCTGACTTCAATACGAGCCAAACCAGCATCCATAGCTTCACGCGCGGCAGCTTCAGCTGCCTGACCTGCTGCATAAGGGGTGCTCTTACGAGACCCTTTAAATCCAACACGTCCTGCGGTCGCCCAGGCAATGGTATTCCCATATTGATCTGCGAGAGTGATCACTGTATTATTGTAAGTGGCCTTGATGAATGCGATCCCGTCAGGATCTACTTTCACCTTTCTTTTCTTACGTCTAACTACTTGTTTCTTAGCCAATTCAACCTCCTAAGGGGTTAGCTCTTATGTTTTACGTTTTTTCTTCACAGCGGCTTTTTTCTTGCCTTTGCGAGTACGTGCGTTATTCTTTGTATTCTGACCACGAGTTGGTAATCCGCGACGATGGCGCATACCGCGATAACAGCCAATATCCATTAATCGCTTAATGTTCATGGTTGTTTCGGTACGCAAGGCACCTTCAACTTTATGGTCATCACCAATTACTTTCCGGATCGATGCTATTTGATCATCGTTAAGATCTCTTGAGCGGATCTCAGGATCAACCTTTGCATCCACCAGAATGTTCATTGCAACCGTTCGGCCAATGCCAAAAATATAGGTCAAAGCAATTTTGACTTTCTTATCTTTGGGTAAATCTACACCTGCTATACGAGCCAATGTTTACCTCCTGATCAACCTTGTCGTTGTTTATGTTTACTGTTAGGACAAATAACCCGGACAACGCCCTTACGGCGAATGATCTTGCATTTATCACACATCTTTTTTACTGATGCTCTTACTTTCACAATTTTATCCTCTTTTTATCCGTTTTTCTTGTCTATATGCTGACACTATTTGTATCGATATACAATACGTCCGCGTGACAGATCATAGGGTGATAATTCGAGAGACACTTTGTCACCGGGAAGAATCTTGATGTAATGCATCCGCATCTTACCGGATATATGCGCCAAAACCTCATGGCCGTTTTCGAGTTCAACCCGGAACGATGCGTTCGGTAGTGTTTCAAGAATAGTCCCATCCACTTTTATCGATTTTTGCTTCGCCATATCATTTGCCACTTGTTAAAATGTTAGGACCGTTTTTTGTGATCACGATCGTATGCTCAAAATGGGCAGATGGTTTACGGTCACGTGTGACGATCGTCCAACCGTCTGAGAGTGTCCGTACTCCTGCTTTTCCCATATTCACCATTGGTTCAATGGCGATCACGAGTCCTTCTTTCAATACTATCCCCCGCCCTGCTTTACCATAGTTCGGGACTTGAGGATCTTCATGCAGCTGCTGACCAATACCGTGGCCTACAAGTTCACGTACCACAGAGTATCTCTGTGATTCGGCATAGGTTTGGACAGCATGACCAATATCTGAAAGATGATTACCTATAACAGCTTTTCCAATTCCGCGAGCAAGACTTTTCTTGGTCACATCCATGAGCCGCTGTTTTTCCGGTGATACATTACCTACTGCGTAAGTGCGGGCATGATCACCATGATAACCATTCAGTAACGCTCCGCAATCGAGGCCAACAATATCTCCATCACAGAGAATTGTTTTTTTATCCGGGATCCCGTGTACAACTTCTTCGTTACGTGAGATACAAAGTGTTGCCGGAAAACCGCCGTAACCCTTAAAAGAGGGCACTGCATCGTGAGAACGTATGTACTCCTCAGCTAACTCATCAAGTTTAAGACTGTTAACTCCGGGTTTGATCCATTGTTCAAGCATACATAAGGTATCGTGAACAATTTTTCCCGCAGCTCTCATCAATTCAATGTTTTCGGCTGATTTGTAGTATATCATCTTTCTTTTCTTTTCAATTAACTTAGAAGCGTCTCCGCCCCTTGAGTTTACCTTTTTTCATAAAGCCATCATAGTGACGGGAGATCAAATGTGATTCAATTTGTTGAAGTGTATCTAATGCTACACCAACAAGAATAATCACAGATGTACCGCCAAAGAAGCTTGCAAGGTTATAATCAATGTGTATAACCTTCATTAATATGTAGGGTAAGATCGCCACGGCAGCCAGCATTATTGCGCCGGGCAACGTAATCCTTGTAATAATATTATCCAGATATTCAGCCGTTTTCTTTCCGGGACGAATACCGGGAATAAACCCACCATTTTTTTTCATGTTATCCGCTACTTCGGTGGGATTGAATGAGAGTGCGGTATAAAAATACGCGAACAGAATAATGATGATCGAGTAAATGACCCAATAAGGCCAATTTTCAACAGTAAACCATCCACTATTCAACCAGCTAACATCTTTGAACAACATACCTAGTGAGTTCGGAATGAACACAATAGTCTGTGCAAAAATGATCGGCATAACACCCGAGCTGTTAACACGCAGAGGAATATGTGTTGACTGACCGCCGTAAATCTTTCTACCGACGACCTTTTTTGCATACTGAACGGGAATCTTTCGAACACCTTGGGTCAAATAAACAACAAAACCAACCGCAATGACAAATATCACGATGAGAATTATCTCAACAAGTAGGTCACGGGCACCTGCACGTAGCATGGTGACCTCGTTTGCTAAAGTTGCAGGGAGACGTGAAATGATGTTAACCATAATAATCAAGGAAATACCGTTTCCGATACCCCTATCAGTGATCTGTTCACCAAGCCACATCAATAACATCGTACCGGTTACCAATACAATAACTGTCATCATAGTGAAACCAAAACCAGGATAAGCAACTACACTCTGGTAGTTTGCTTGAAGTTTCTGCAGATAACCTGCTACCGCCCAAGCCTGCATAGCAGCCAGTAAAACGGTACCATATCGCGTGATCTGTGTGATCTTACGACGACCTGCTTCACCCTCGTTTCGGAGACGCTGAAAGTATGGGAATACACTACCAAGCAGAGTGATAATAATGCTGGTGCTGATATAAGGCATAATACCGAGT
>CAYTLV010000202.1:0-3692 GCA_964438445.1 uncultured bacterium
ATCTGGCGGATACAAATGGAACGTCTGGAACGACCTTCCACTCAGATGAATCTTTTAATATGAAATTCTGCCTAACAAATACAAGCGAAGATTCACTCAATTTTACGATGGGCGATGGCGGGCCTTTTGTAAGGTTTGCCATCTATCAGGATGATCAGTACATTGCCGGGTCCACGGACGGTTTGTGTTTTATTCTCCCGGTAATATATTGCACCTTTGCTCCCGGAGATTCTTTGATTGGTACATGGCTGGCACCGACAACCCCGTGGCAGGATTCTCTGGTTATTTTAAGTCCGGGAGAATATCGTGCTGTTGTAGATTTTCCGCAATTCGTTGATTTACGGACCGATACCATTGGAACAATTAATTTTACGATCGTAGAATAGATCATATCAGATACCGGAGATATATTTTATTATATGAAAGCACTAAAACGAATAGTCTTTTATTCCAGCCTTATTATTATGCTTCTAAGCTATTCTTGCTCTTATTTACCTTCTGAAAATGATGTTCCTCTCGATATTGCGTATGAAGAAACTCCCGAGTATATAAAACTCACATCGCTCGATAGTGTTACGAATACCGGACTGGTTTTTCTCCCGGGTGGTTTTGTTGATGCACATGCTTATGTTTCATTAATGGAAAAAGTCGCGACAGAAGGAATAAATGTTATCATTATGAAATTCTCAGCCAATTTGGCTTTACTGGAATTATCTAAGCCCTTAAGCGTAATTGAAAAAATTCCCGATATTGACGAATGGTATATTTCCGGGCATTCTTTGGGGGGTATTGCGGCACAATCTATTGTTAGTAGTAATCCTGATGAGTTTAATGGTTTAATCTTTTTGGGTGTATATCCAACCGAAAGTTATTCAATCTCGGATTGGAATAAAAATGTGCTGTCAATTTATGCTGAAAATGATCTGCTCTCAACTGTCGAAGAAATTGAGGATAATAAACAATTTTCACCTCCAGAAATGCTCATAGATCATCTTGATGATATGGACACACTTCAAGTTGATTCTCCGGTGACGATATATTATTTAATTATGGGTGGGAATCATGCTCAATTTGGGGATTACGGATCTCAAGAAGGTGATGGAGTTGCAACGATTTCAAGAGAAGATCAACATGATCAAGTCAGCTCAGCAATTATAAAATTTATGAGTCATAATGAAAGTTTTTAGTTTCAGATCATTCTTTATAGGCACGTTAATGTTTTTTCTGTTTTTCGGATCCGAAAAATTGAATGCTCAGCATATTCAAGTATCTGCGAATTATGTTCAAGGCATAAGATACAATAATAATTGGGATTTATTTAATGGCGGAGTTGAACTATCTGCAGATTATTTATTTAGTAAGAATGATTATGTTTTCAGTACCGGTATTGATTTTAGAACAGTCCAATGGGGCAATCAACTGAGCATATCTGCGGGTATTGTTAAGAAAGTTGGAAATCGTTTTGAGTTGGGTGCTGAAATTCAAAATGGATTAGCCTTGTTCTATTCTCAAAGTCTCTATGTGTTCAGTGTCGGGTTAAAATGTAATTACACAATCATCAAAACAGAAAAAATGAATATGGGTTTGTCCTTGGAAACAAGATATTCAAATTGTCCCGCATACAAAGCTTATGGTCAAATATATCATGTTGTTGAGATTCCAATTGGATTGTACATCAAGTTTTAGATTTATTTGCGGTGAAATAGCTAATATAAATTTTAGTATTAGTGCAACAATACACTAAACATATAAAATAACCTAAACGGAGTTTACTATGGAATACGGATTGATTTCAGTCCTGCCACCGCTTATTGCGATTGCTCTTGCCCTATTGACTAAAGACGTATTTATAGCGCTTATTTCAGGTTGTTTCAGCGGCTACTTGATACTTAGCGACTTTCATATCATCACCGGGCTGGACAGAACCTTCATGTCATTCATCAATGTTTTTACTGATACGGACAATACTATTGTTATTGTTTGCGTTTTATTGATTGGTGGATTGATCTATCTTGTTGAACAAAGTGGTGGGATAAATGGATTTGTTGATGTAATGGTCAAGAAAAAAGCCATGATCAAAAATAAGCGTATGGCAGAAATCTTTACCTGGTTCATTGGTGTACTGGTTTTTACAAGTGGTACACTTAGTACTTTATTGACCGGCGCTATTACCCGTCCCTTGAATGATGCTCTGAAAGTCCCACACGAAAAAAGTTCTTTCATTGTACACAGTACGTCTACTCCTGTTTGTGTTTTGATTCCCTTAAGTGCTTGGGGGGCATTCATGATCGGACTTATCCAAGCACAGGATATTCCCAATGCTACACAAGTAATGATAAAAACTATTCCCTTGAATTTCTACGCCATCTTTGCCGTTTTGCTTTTACCGGCCATCATTTTTACCCGATTTCATTTTAAAGGTATGCGTAAAGCCGAAGAAAGAGCAGATACGACCGGTGAACTTGACGCAGATCCTGAAGATGATATGATCAGTAATAAAGAGGCAGAGAAAATCCCGGCAACCTCAGTTATAAATCTACTTCTTCCGATCCTGAGTATGGTTTTTGTTATCATTGCCGGACTCTTAATCACAGGCAAAGGAAATTTGCTTGAGGGTGATGGTATGCGATCGATCCTGTGGGGAAGTGTTGTCAGTCTTTTAGTTGCCTACATCCTATACCGTGTTCAAGGCATATTTCATTATAAAGAATTCATGAAACACTTTTTTAAAGGTGCCGGTCATATGCTAAACGTGGCATCTATTCTTATTTTTGCCTTTTCAATGGGGGCAATGGTAAAGATGTTGGGCACCGGTCCTTATTTAGCGGAATTATTTTCCGGATTAATGACACCCGCACTGTTACCGGCGTTGATCTTTATCTTTTCTTGTATCATCAGCTTTTCTACGGGTACGTCCATGGGGACCATGGCGGTGATGATGCCATTGGCTATGCCCATGGCTACCACTATGGGAATGTCAGTTGCGCTTGTATCGGCAGCAGTATTTGGAGGCAGTATTTTCGGTGATCACGCCTCACCGATTTCCGATACTACTATCATGAGCTGTACAACCACCGGTTGTGATGTCATGGACCACATAAAGACCCAGTTGCCCTATGTGTTGAGTTATGGGGGATTGGCGTTAATCGGGTACTTGATCGCCGGGTTTATAGAGATATAATTTATTAAAATTACATAATTCGTACGCTTAACTGCCAAAACTCACTAATATTCACCCGATTCCCTAAAAAACTATTGCAAATCCGCCTATTGTTTGTATATATTTGGTGCTTTTTTGTAGTCCCGGAAGACATAAACAAAAGAGAACACGAAAACCTAGAAAAAGGAGTTAGCGTTGAGCACTTTCTCAGCCAAACCGACAGATATCAAGCATGATTGGTATGTAGTGGATGCCGAAGGCCTCGTCTTGGGTCGCCTTGCCAGTCAAGTTGCACAGATTCTGCGCGGCAAACACAAACCTATTTATACTCCGCACATGGATACCGGCGATTTTGTCGTTGTTATCAATGCGGAAAAAGTTCGCTTAACCGGAAATAAAGCTGAAAGCAAAAGCTATTTCCGTCACACGGGTTACCCGGGTGGTACGCGGACAACCTCTTATAAACAGATGATGGATAAATATCCTGAACGGATTATCCAAAAAGCTGTTAAAGGCATGCTTCCAAAAAATC
>CAYTLV010000203.1:0-3684 GCA_964438445.1 uncultured bacterium
CGATCGTTCCTACGTTCACATGTGGTTTTGTACGTTCATATTTTACTTTAGCCATGTGAAATACTCCTTTGTTTCACTTAATTTACTTTTTCCGCAATACTTGCGGGAGCAGCTGAATAATGATCAAATTGCATCGTAAACACTGCTCGTCCTTGGGTGATTGATCTTAAGTCTGTTGCATATCCGAACATTTCGGCTAAAGGAACATCGGCATTTAAGACCTGGGCATCATTGCGTGGGATCATGCCTTTGATTTGACCCCTCCTCGACGTGAGGTCACCCATGACATCACCTAAATACTCATCCGGTGTTACTACTTCAACAGCCATGATCGGTTCAAGCAGGATCGCATTTGCTTTCCGAACAGCCTTTTGAAAGGCAATACTACCAGCGACCTTAAACGCCATTTCTGATGAATCCACAGGATGGTGGTTTCCATCTACTAGCGTAATCTTCACATCTTCAATCGGATATCCTTTAAGGACACCGGTTTTACATGCATCTTTAATTCCGCGTTCTACCGCAGGAATAAATTCTCTTGGGATAGACCCGCCGACGATCTTATTGATAAAAACAAAACCTGCGCCTTTTTCAGACGGCTCAACGTTAATTTTAACGCGAGCATACTGACCTTTACCGCCGGTTTGTTTCTTAAATATCTCGTCAATTGTTGCAAGTTTAGTAATAGTTTCTTTGTAAGCAACCTGAGGTTTACCTACATGGGCCTGCACTTTGAATTCGCGACGTAAACGGTCAACAATAATATCCAAGTGCAATTCACCCATCCCCCAAATGATCGTCTGTCCGGTTGCTTGCTCATACTTGATCTGGAATGTAGGATCTTCATCCGCTAATTTGATCAATCCATCCGTCAATGCTTCCTGATCGACTTTTGATGCCGGTTCAATAGAAACGTTGATCACAGGATTCGGGAAGACCATCTCTTCGAGTATGATCTGATGTTTTTCATCACAGAGGGTTTGACCCGTGCGGGTCTTTTTAAATCCAACAACCGCAACGATATCACCAGCATGAGCCGATTTGAGATCTTCACGCTTATTGGCATGCATTTTTAGAATTCGTCCAAAACGTTCACGTTTGCCAGTCTCTGAATTAACCATATATTGACCAGCTGCTACGCTACCGCTGTAAATACGTAAATAAGTTAAACGACCAACATAAGGATCAGTCATAATCTTAAATGCCAGTGCTGAGAAGGGTTCGTCAGTATTTGCTGTGCGAATTTCTTCTTTATCCGTTCTGGGTGATTTGCCATGCACATCCGGAACATCCAGAGGTGAGGGTAAATACTCGACAACCGCGTTCAACAATTCCTGAACACCTTTATTCTTGAAAGCAGAGCCAACAAGAACGGGGATAATATCACCCTTGATCGTTCCGACGCGAATAGCAGCTTTAAGTTCTGCTTCGGTCAGTTCCTCGCCCTCGAGGTATTTTTCAAGCAGCGTATCATCATAAGATGCAATTTCTTCAACAAGATGATAGCGATATTCTTCGACTTTTTCAGCCATATCTTTAGGAATAGGACCATATTCAAATTCCTGTCCCAAAGATTCTTCTTTATAAATAATAGAGCGATTGTTAATAAGGTCAATAATACCTGTAAACATATCACCTGAACCGACAGGTATAAAAACCGGAAGCGGATTGGCGCCAAGGCGTTTCCGCATCATATCCAGCACATTATAAAAATCAGCACCGGCACGATCCATTTTATTTACAAACGCAATACGGGGAACCTTATAAGTGTTTGCTTGCCTCCAAACAGTCTCAGACTGTGGTTCAACACCACCAACAGCACAGAACAGTGCAACAGCACCATCCAGAACGTGTAATGAACGTTCAACTTCCGCCGTAAAGTCAACGTGACCGGGTGTATCAATAATATTGATACGATTCTCACCCCATAAACAAGTTGTAGCTGAAGAAGTAATGGTAATACCACGTTCTTTTTCCTGTTCCATCCAATCCATGATCGCAGTACCTTCATGAACTTCACCTATTCGGTGTGAAATTCCGGTATAATACAGAATTCGCTCAGTTGTTGTCGTTTTACCGGCATCAATATGAGCCATAATTCCGATGTTCCGCAATTTTGATAAATCTAAAGCCACGTATTACGCCCTTATTGTTTGGCTATCGGCTGAAATGTGCAAATGCTTTATTTGCTTCAGCCATTCTGTGCGTATCTTCTTTTTTCTTGATTGATGAACCTTCTCCCTTGGAGGCGGCCATCAACTCAGATGCTAATTTAGTAGCCATCGCGTTGCCTGAACGAGCACTGGAATAGTTAATGATCCAGCGCATTGCTAATGCATAACGACGTTCACGACGAACTTCGATCGGAACCTGATAAGTAGCTCCACCAATTCTCTTGGATTTAACTTCAAGAACCGGGGCAACATTATCTAAGGCTTTTTGGAATGTATCCAAGCCTTTTCCGCCTGTTTGTTCATTGAGTACGTCAATCGCACCATACATAATTTTTTCGGCAACACCCTTTTTGCCCCCATCCATCAAATTATTGATGAACTTAGTAATGACTTTAGAGCCATACTTTGGGTCTGGTAATACGTCGCGTTTGGGTGGCTTATTCCTTCTTGACATAGATTTTACTCCGCTTTAAGATTTCGGCCGTTTAGCGCCGTAACGTGATCTACTCTGTCGTCTACCTTCCACACCGGCAGTATCCAGTGTGCCTCGAATGATATGGTAGCGAACACCCGGAAGATCTTTAACACGACCACCCTCGATAAGCACAATTGAGTGCTCCTGGAGGTTGTGACCTTCACCCGGGATGTATGCCGTAACTTCTGTACCTGTTGTCAGGCGAACACGCGCAACTTTACGTAACGCTGAGTTCGGTTTTTTTGGCGTCGTTGTATAGACGCGTGTGCAAACGCCACGCTTCTGCGGGTTTGCGTTCAAGGCAGGGACCTTGTTCTTCTTCGTAATTTTTTTTCTACCTTGTCGTACTAACTGATTGATCGTTGGCATTTATATTTTTCTCCATTTTCACAAAAGCTCAGTAAGATAATGTTTGTTGTGCTTCTATGCAAGTTTTTGTTTGATTTTTTCTATGCTTTTTTTACTTATGCTCTTTACTTCAAAGTATAGATAAATGCTACATAAAAAACGCCCCCCGACTAATCGAAGGGCACTTATATATCACCAATTTCCAAAACTTATTCAGCTGGGACTTCAACCACCTCTTCGGGTGTTTGTTCGTCCACAACCGTGTTGTCCGGTACGGGTATTTCCACTTCTTCATATTCAGGTTCTTCCACTCGCAGTCTGGTATATTTTTCCATACCAGTACCTGCAGGAATCATCCGTCCAATGATGATGTTTTCTTTTAAACCGCTGAGATCATCGATCTTACCTGAAATTGCCGCATCCGTAAGAACACGGGTTGTTTCCTGGAAAGAAGCAGCAGAAAGGAAACTCGCGGTGTTAAGAGAAGCACGGGTAATTCCAAGTAGAAAGGGATCAAAAGTTGCAGGTTTTGCAGCTTTGAACTTTGCAGGCAGTTTTTCAGCAGCCTTATGTCTTGCATTATCTTCTTTAACCATATCACGAGGATAAACATTATTTTCGATAAGAGAAGTATCACCTGCGTCTTTGATAGCAACCATATCAAAGACGCAGGTGATACTTCTCTTA
>CAYTLV010000204.1:0-3680 GCA_964438445.1 uncultured bacterium
TACTATTTTGCAAGTGTAAAATTTGATGTGTGATGAATATCACAGAAACAATGGACAAATGACAATTAACAAAGAACAGATAATGGATGTTGGTTGATGGATGATGAATGATGCCTGCTCTTCGAAGCTCCGACCCTAGAGCGAAGAAGAGGATAATAAATAAAGGAGGGGGGAGAAAAAAACCTGTCATCCTGAACGCAATGAAGGATCTATTCATGAATAGGAAAACTATAAACGATAGACTATGAATGATGCTTGCTCTTCGAATTCGCCGAGAGTTTAATAATGCACGTCATCCTGAAAATCCTGAACTTATTTCAGGATTGTTCAGCCCCGCCAGCTGGCGGGGTCGCGTAGTCCGTGCCGTCCGGAGCTTCAGCATAGGAGGGGAGATCTCTTCGAGCTTTGTATTAAGTAAATATACCTAGCGATACGCAATAGATTGGCCTGAAATAGACTACAGCCAAATTTCTTAGTATTTTTGAAAATCGAATTGACACAAAGATCCTGAAATAAATTCAGGATGACTAAGGTTGGACTACTGGAGACTAAATAAATTATGGATTATGAATAATGCCCACCCATCGAAGTCTTGACGTAGGAGAGGATGATGAATGAAGATTTGCTTAAATTTGAAACTCATTGTAAATTCACATCTTAATTGTCAATTGTCCTTTATCAATTGTCAATTGATAAAGGGAGACATAGCTCAGCTGGTTAGAGCGCTCGCGTCACATGCGAGAGGTCGAGAGTTCGAATCCCTCTGCCTCCACAATCCCGTAAGATGAAAAGTGAAAAGAGATTAACTATTTCAGGATCTCTTTTATTGTCATGATAAAAATGTTTAATAGAATTGTTCAACCCCTCGACAAGCTCGGGGTTGTTTTTTTAGTAGTGTCAATGTCCCGGCATTTCATGCCGGGTAATTCTAATTTAACCCCTCCATAAAGTCGGGGTTAAAATATTTTGAAGGGTATCAACCCTGAGCCAGTCGAAGGGTTGAACACACTTACCCGGGCGAAACCCCGGGACCACAGAGCACCCAATACCCGCAACCCTGAGCTTGTCGAAAGGTTGAACGTGAAATAACCCGGGATGAAATCCCGGGAATGCGAACCTTAAACACTTCTGCAACCCCGAGCTTGTCAAGGGGTTGAACAGTACATTAGGTAAATATTTTTAGTGCTACTCGAAAAATGGATCTAAAACGGAGTGGGATAAAACTCTTTAATATTTGTGAGAATCAAATTGACACAGAAATCCTGAAACAAGTTCAGGATGACGATTTTGGGGCTTTAATGGAGCTGCTCTTTTCGCCTCACTTTTTATGCTGCATTACAAAAAGCCTCATTATCTCTTCTTTGTGGCTTTGTGGTCTTCGTGTCTTTGTGTGAGGTCTTCACATCTCACGTCTTACGTTTTACGTTTTCCCGCAATTTCAGCCAAATAATTTTCTTGTCAAACTTAAACCCAAGGCTCTCCACTAGATTGATCGAGGGAATATTTCCGGGGACAATATTACAAAACACGGGTTGACCAAGCTGGCGTTTTAAGGCAATAAGTGAATTGCTGATATCATGTGCATAGCCCCTTTTGCGATGTTCGGAGAGAACATGCAGAAATCCGAGGGAACCGTCATCGTGGGTTAATCCCCAGGCGACCGGTTTTTCATCCTTCACGATGGCAGCGGATATATCGTTCGACAAACGATCACAAATATAGGCAAGATCGGTATAATCTTTGTAGTCCGAATTTTTATGAACAAATTCCGCGTATGATAAATCAAGAGTCAAGGTTGCGCTGCTTGCTTCCGGAATAGGAACGTCCGCATCCAACACAAAGCGTAGGGTCTCCATGCACCAGTCCTCTTCCCCATGTTTCAAGATGAGCGGTAGCATCCAGTCTTCCACGGAATAGTAATAAGGCGATAGATCGTGATGAGTATTCAACAACTTCGCAAGATCATTCTTGTCATTCCCAACACAATGGATCCAGCGATGATTGCTTGTCCCAATGATCAATGCGGAATTATTTCTAATATGGAATTCATCAACCGGGTAATTGGCAAAAAAGCCCCGGGTGGCAAGAGTAGCTTGGGGGTCAATGTTCAAAATGTGTTTTAATTCTTGGTCTACCATTTTCTTTAATTCCTAAGATCACTGATATGCGATTTAAATTATTCAACCCCGTTGGGGGTGTTTTTTTGTGGGCATTATATCCCCGGGCTATTGTTATTTGACCCCTTTGGGGTCTTTATATTTATTATGACTCTTTGCATTAGTACAATTTACGACAGTTCACGGTTAATTGATTTTGTTCCGCTCCTACGGAGCTCATTAGTTAAATCAGACTGATTAACTACAAAGCTATCGTCCCTACGGGACTTACGCTAGAGTTCTCCGTAGCTTTAGCGAAGTAGAGCCTGCTCTCGGAATCCGTCAATTGGAGGATAAGGAGGGTTTTACGTTCTTCACTCTCACTCTTATGATTTTCCGACCATCCGGCAGATCCTTTCTACGTTCGGACGCAAGCCGGAAGGTCTTACGTAATCGGCGAAAATCGGTGTAATCTGTGGACAGATTTATTATTGTGTTTTTGAATCGTGACAGACATAGAGATCTCCCCTCCTACGCTGAAGTTCCGGACGGCACGACCTTCGGGACCCCGTCAGCAAATAACTTACGTTTCACCGATATTCATCGGCGCAGGCAGGATGACGCGTTACGAGTCACACATCACGAGTTACGGGCTTACTTCTTTAAGTAAGCCTTTATTGCCTTCTCCGCCGCAATATCACCACTTTCAATGATCTCATTGGCTTTATAGAAATCGAAGGTGCCGTAAGCTTCGGTGGGCAGATCAACCACAATGTCCGGAGGATCCAATTTTAGCGTCAATTCCGAGATCTGACTGATCATGAGGTTCAGACTTTTCGCGGTTAAGTTAAACAATCCGATCTTATCCGTATGATGTTGCGGAATAAGACCTTCAACTTTTTCCAGGAATTGTTTTAATTGTTTCGGGATTTTACGTTCAGTTTTCTTGGGCTTGGGTTTTTTCTCTACAGGAATATTGGCGTTCACATTCACCGCAACCACGATATCACGTTTCTTGCGTTCTACGCGATTAACGGGAATGGGGTTGACGACCCCGCCGTCCACATAATGGTGACCATCGATAACATGCGGTATAAAAACCGTCGGGATCGATATGGAAGCACGAATGGCATCGTATAATTTTCCGTTGGTAAAAACCTTTTCATCGCCAGTGACAATATCGGTCGCAACAGCACAGAAAGGGATTTTGAGATCTTCTATATTTCGATCCGGGATCAACTTCTTCAATTGAGCGATCACTTTATCACCTTTGATCAGTCCCTTATTGCCGAGATTAATATCCACCATTTTCATCATTTCATGAAAATCGACATCAGACATAAACTCTACAAAATTATCCAATTCGCCTGTGGCATAAAGTCCACCTATCAACGAACCCATGGAAGCTCCGGCCACGGATCGAATATTAAACCCGTTACGCTGAAGAGCATTGATCACACCTACATGGGCAAATCCTTTTGCTCCTCCGCTGGAAAGGACTAATGCGACGTCTCGTTTTTTCATGTGGTATCCTTTGTTTGAAAAGATAAAATATGAAGAAAAATGATAAATTACAATTAACAT
>CAYTLV010000205.1:0-3665 GCA_964438445.1 uncultured bacterium
ACGCCGATTTCACCAAAATCTTTGCTAGTATCACGATAAGTTATCGCGACACCTCCCTTGATATCAGTATTTGGGAAAACTTTTGAAGACTTTTGCTCGTAGTAAACAACTTTTATATGATCATCATGCAACATTTTTTCATTCCAGGCCTTCGACGTCTTTCCGGCGTTAAATAAAAATCGTGCAGGGTGAATTAAGCTTACTTTTCCTGATAATTTGTAAGCTTCTTCTATAAAAAGATGATAAATGGGGTTATCGCTCGTATCTTTTGTCTTCTCCTGATACGGTGGATTTCCTAAAACGGCTGTAAATTTCATATCTTTATTGTTTAAGTTAAATTTTTCTAGCAACTCATTTCTTAAATTATAATCCTTGAAACTGTCTTTTTTTTGAAGTTTTTCCACCAAATCATTAATATAACTAATATTTGTCTTGGCGCCACTATATCCGGCTAGCGTTCGGAGTGTAATACTCTTAGCCATCGGGCTCTTGCAGAGCACGTAAATATTATCCACCAACACCTTGTTCCATAGTTGTCTAAATATTTTATCTTCTGGTTTTTTGCTCTTTATCTTTTTGAGCTGTCTTGAATATATATTATAACATGCTAACAAAGGATACAAACCGGATTTTGAATTTATTTCTAGTATCTTTGTGTTGTCCTGTATCCATACACTAGTGTCGACATCGAGACTTTTCCATTCTGGTTTTCCTGTTTTGTCTGCAACCCCACTGCTAAAATCATGACCGCCAAAAGCTTTGGTTAGGTGCATATTTACCACATTCCATGGCGTTAGCACTGTTTCTTTGTCAGGATTCTTGAAGGTGCTAAATATTTCAGCAATCGCCTGTATTCGCTCTGTTGGTAAAAGATCGTCACAATCAAAGGCTTTGGCGCGAATGCTGTAAGCAACACCCTTAAATACATCCTCATCATAATATTTAGTAAATTCACCAAACCCTTCTTTAGACAAACCTGCCGGCATAAATTCTTGCCAAGACTCTTCATCAACAAGTTCTATGAACTTTTCTAATGTAATGTCATCTCGTATCGATACGTTTGCTCCATACACCAACATTGGCATGCGTATACTCACTGCTCGTAATATACTGATGGCAGTTTTCTTTTGGTCACGGGCTTCTTTTAACTTTTTCAATGCCTCCTTTTCTTCTTCTGATAGTTCTTCCTTTTGCTTTTTCTTACGCTCGGCTTCTTCGGCTTGCTTGGTCTTTAGTTCATCCATACCAAGCTCGTTTATTTTGATTTCATCGACTCTTTCACCGGTAGAGTTCCCAACGATTTCTTTAAGTTCATTGAACTTAGCAATATCCAAATCATCAAGCTGTAACAATTCATCGTTGTATAATTTAGGATCATCAAAGCCGTTACGACTTACCCGTTCAATAACAGCCTTTTTGAGCTGAGCCAGCATATTCCCTATGTCGTAAGGTTTCATCGTACCTCCCTTTGCAGCAAGAATTGGGCAGAAGTTAAGGAATTTTTCCATCGCATCTTTTTGCTCGGGTGAATTGGTTTTCCCTGATTTGTGATTAAGTTCTATTGCCTCGGCGACCAACTTCAGGGTGCGATCCGGTGCAAAATCAAACACATATCCTTGAGTTTTTAGCTTGCCGTCTATTTTTGCAGGAGTTTGGCAACGAAATGCTGTTTGCAAATAGGTTGTTGCAGAGTTAGTGTCAGACATCATAAAGACTGCCGTCCACTCAGGGATGGAAACTCCAGTTGTAAGACGCTGACCTGTCAGTGTAACGGTATAGTCATGGTTTTTAATTGCCCTAGTAACACGATCTTTAGCATCTTTATCCTCCTCATCATCGGGTTTATCACCAGAAATATTTACGATACCAAATTGATTAGAACCAAAAATCGAGTGGTCTTTGAGCAACTTTCCCATGGCTTCGATGACTTTGACACGATTAGGCAATAGCCAGACGGAGTGTTTGTTATAGTTACGATATTCTTCAGTTGCGTATGGAAACTTCGTATCTAACTTATTATCAACTAGCAAATCTAAGAATTTTTTGACCATCGACTCGTGGACAAACTCGGCTGTATCGTTACCTTGATCATCTTTGTACACACGAAAAAACTCATGAAATTTAAAAGCACCATCTAGAGAATCGTGAAAATTTTTACCTAGATTACCGATGTGACTGGCAAACGTATCTACGTCATATGTAAATATACTAAGAGCGGGTAGTTCCGCGTAAGGGTTTGGTACTCCAGAATTATGCTCGTCCCAATTAAGCTTTGCTTCTTGCTCCATGACATAATCCCAAGTGTAAATATCTTCTTCTTCGTGCTTATATAAGATATTAAATGGTGTACCAGAAAGTTCAAGCATAAAATTAACTGGTATTTTTGAGAGAGTAGCATCGCCAAGACTACTCTGTGTTCCCTCATGAGCCTCATCAACGATCAACATGTCCCAGGTTGTGTCAAAAACTTCCTCATTTTTTTTAAAGCCTGCAGCTTGAGATCCGGCAGACTTGTCTTCCACTACACGTTTCGATAGGCGTAAATCTTGTAATGATGCGAAGTAAAAGAACGGCTTGTCACCTTTAGCAAGTGTGCTGATATATTCACCCCTTGCCTTTGATGAGTATTGGTATTTTGTATCCGCAAATATTTTTTTGAAGTCATCGTACCAATCAATATTTACACTGGGACGATGGGTAACAATGAGCACTTTTTTCATTTCATTTTCTTTGGCCACTTGCATAGCTGCCGATGTTTTACCGAAACGCATCTTTGCGTTCCAAAGAAAGTGTTTTCGATTTTTCTTAATGGCTTTGGTGGTTTTATCAATAGCATCGAGCTGGTTTGGGCGAAACGGAAATTCAGAAGCTGGGGCAGTCGTTTTTTCTTTGGTCGTGAGCGCCTTTCGACCTTTTTTTACAGCTTGAATTGCCTTCTTTGCTACTTCTAAACTAACTTCAAACCACTCTGCGCGTGAGTTTTTAGTATGCTTTGCTTTACGTGGAAAGCCAGATCGTATGAGAACGTCATGGACATCTTGGTCACAAAAATAATCACCATTGTCTGTGACTGCCAATTCTGCATACTCAAGGTTAAAAGGAATGTCCGCTGTTAGTGTCTGTGATTTTATACGGTTGCCCTTAGCAGCAGCCTCGATGTCTTGTTGGGTAGGATTAGACATATATATTCTGGTACTGCCCACTTTTAAACGACCTTTATGACTTTCAAATGGAATAGAGTAAACGTAGATTATGCCATGTGAAAAGGTTTCATGTATATCATTATTTCTATAGGTTTTTTTAATTTCTTTAGACATAGTTATATTGTATTAAATGCCTTGTTCATAATCCTTGCAATCGATATCGGAATCTTTAAAAAATATTTGTATTGTTCATGATTTTGCTTCTTTAGAATTTGCCATAATTTTATTTCTTCCAATCCTTAATTAAAATTCCTCCTCGGACTTTTTTAACGGTCACTTTCTGTTTCTCTCTCCATTTGAGTTCCCGCACAATTTCAATCGGTAAGGTGACCGCGATTGATTGTCGACCAACTTTGGTCAGTTTTCTAATATTTTTGTCTTCTAATTTTCGTCTAGCCATTTTTCCTATGTAAGTAATTAATTACGTAATTCTTTTCACTCCCTCTTTTCCCTATTAAATTA
>CAYTLV010000206.1:0-3659 GCA_964438445.1 uncultured bacterium
CCGGAATGTATTTTTAATAACAGGCCTTTTGATTTTGCGGCATTCAAAAAACGGACTGTATCACTATAGGAATAAGCTCCAACATCGCAATAGATATCGACAAATTCTGCTTTTTCTTTTGCTAACTCTAATCCCTCGTGCAACAGCCAATCCAGATATTTTTTAGGTTCCATATCTTCAGGGTAGACATGCGGACCGAGAAAAGTCGCAACCGTATCAAGTAGACTTTCATTGTTTATGCGATGAATAACATCAAACATTTTCTTTTCGGTCGCAGGGTTGAGTCCGTAACCGGTTTTAATTTCGCAAGTCGTTGTTCCGTGTTTCAGACAAAGCTTCGCACGCTCCAATGATTCTTGAAATAGATCTTCAGGGCTTGCTGCTCGGGTATCTCTAACCGAAGAATATATCCCGCCGCCTTTTATTTGGATCTCCTGATAACTCATGCCCTGTAGTCGGTATTGTAATTCGTTTGCACGGGAGCCGGCATGAACCAAATGAGTGTGACAGTCCACAAATCCCGGTATAACCAGCTTGCCTTTAGCGTCAATCACTTTTTTGGATTTGTAGTCACTCAAAGGGCCTTCAAACACGTCTAGGATACTTTTGTTTTTGACGATAATACAGCCGTTTGCGATCTCTCCTTGTGCTGAGACCGTTAGGATGTGTGCATTTTTAATGATCAGGTCAGCTGATATCATTGATCAGTTTCTCCTCGGCATAAAGGGTGAGTTCAGTAGCTTTTTTCTCAACGGTATCCAGCGTTTTCTTTGCTGACTTTTTAATAACTTCGCGTTTTGTGGGATCATCCAAAGAAGGCAGATTGATCAGGATATTGTAATAAGCGCCCCATGCACCGGCTTGTGTTTGCTTGACCGCAACGGCTGCATCGGAGAGTGCGTTTTGATTGCCGTTCTTTAGAACGTACTCGGCGAGTTTTAAAATTTCAGGACATAAATTTAATGTACTGTGAGGAATATTGATCGCTTCCAGGACAGCATCCTGAATGGCGGTATTGCGCTTGGTCTTATCTTCGTCTGTTTTCTTAGGGAGGCGCATGGCTTGCATCCAAACATTAAAAGCATCTGTATCTTCATCAATAAGTTGCAAGGCGCGGACTTTTAGAGCTTGTGCTTCTCGTCCGGTTTTCTCCATTTTATTACGCACTTCGTTATAATTTTTGTTCTCAAAAGTCAGGTTCGCGACCATAGCTGAAAGTCCAGCCGCTAGTGCTGCATTCAAAGCTGCCACCGAACCGCCGCCTGGTGCGGGTGCATTGGATGACAATAGATCCGTAAAATTATTTACGGTCAGATGTTTCAGCTGTCCTTCTTCATTTTTTAAAGCATATTCCACAATTCTTTTTTGCGGATCGAAAGGCGAGGTGTTTTCCAGCCCGAGTGAGCGTATGGCAATATTGATAATGTCCTTTTCGGGACAAGCGGTCGAGGCACCCTGTTTGCGCAAATAATGTTCACCGGAATCCAGCATGGATTGAAGTGGCACCAGTCCGATAAGCTCGGAACCGGTCACTCTAATTCCTTTTTTGGCTGCTTCTTCAATGACCATATCAAAAGCGGTATGCAAACCGGTGACATCAAAGCGGTGCAGATTCATTGTGACCTGTGCGTAGCCGTATTCTTCGATGTACCAGCCGCCGGCTTGGCAGAATTTTAGTTTACCGGGAACCTTGACCATGACGCCATTTTCATCCCGAACGATCTTGCCGTTTTTATCGCGCATGGCACGACCGGTGGAACGAATGGTCAAGCCAATATCTTTAGCCGCTTTTAGATCGGCTGTATTCAAATTAATATTGTAAGCTAACATGAAAGCACGGGCGCTGACATTAGTTGCACCGGATCTTGGAAGAAAAACCGGTTCGCCGAAATCTGGTGCAAAATCCGGATCTTTGAATTTCTTTTCAAGGGCTTCATATTCGCCTTTGCGAATATCGGGTAAATTATAACGGTCATTGTGTTGAGCGGCTTCACCGTATAAATAAATGGGAATACCGGTTGCATCGTTAATGCGTTTGCCGAGTTCTTTGGCGAGTAAGACGCATTCTTCCATTGTTATATTTGAAACAGGAACAAGGGGACAAACATCCGTAGCACCCATTCTTGGATGCGCGCCGCTGTGCTTACTCATGTCGATGAGTTCCTTGGCTTTCGCTACGGCTGCCACGGCAGCTTCCATTACCGGTTCGGGTTCACCGGCAAAAGTGACAACCGTTCGGTTGGTATCTTTACCCGGATCTACATCCAATAAAAGAGCACCATCCACCGCTTCGATTACATCGGTGATCTGTTTGATGATATTTATGTCGCGCCCTTCGGAGAAGTTGGGTACGCATTCGATGATTTGTTTCATGCTTAATCCTTATTATCTATAAAATAGGAACAGGCATGCCTGTTCCCTACACATAGCATTTATTTTGGTTCTTTAGTACTGGGTATATTGATATTGTGTTTCTTCGCAAAGTCTTTCGCTTCATCATATCCGGCATCCACGTGACGGAAAATACCTGTCATAGGATCTGCGTCGAGAACGCGTTGCAGACGGATGGCTTTTTCTTTTGCTCCGGTGGCGACAATGACTTGTCCGGCATGGGTGGAATTTCCTATACCCACGCCACCGCCGTTGTGTAAGCTGACCCAATCAGCCCCACATGCGGTATTCACCAGTGCGTTCAGCAAAGGCCAATCTGCGATTGCATCGGAACCGTCCAGCATATTTTCGGTCTCACGATTGGGAGAGGCCACCGATCCGCAATCCAAATGATCACGACCGATTACAATGGGTGCTTTGAGTTCACCCTTGGCGACCATGTCATTCATACGCAGAGCAAATTCGGCGCGTTCGCCAAGTCCCAACCAACAAACGCGATTTGGCAATCCAAGTTGCGGTACCTGTTCTTTCGCCAAGGCGATCCAGCGGGAGAGAATATCATCGTGTGGGAAAAGTTCAAGCACGAGATCATCTAATTTATGTATGTCACAGACGTCGCCTGAAAGGGCAACCCATCTGTAGGGTCCGCGACCTTCGCAAAATAAAGGACGAATATAAGCGGGCACAAATCCGGGGTAGAGAAAATTACCATCTTCCTTGCGGACATTCAGTCCGCCGGCTTCCGCTTGTCCGCGCAAGTTATTACCATAATCAAACGCGATCGCACCTTTTTTCTGCATTTCCAGAATGGCTTCTTCGTGTTTGATGATCGCTTCCATGGCGAGTGATTTATAATGTTCGGGATCTTCATCATGTAGTCTGCGTATGTCATCAAGATCGCCGATGGGAATATAATCAAGTAAATTATGTGATGAAGTTTGATCGGTCACGATATCCGGAATGATATCGCGTTTTACCATTTCGGGTAGGACTTCAGCGCAATTGCCGACCAATGCAATTGAAAGTGCTTTTTTATTCTTTACAGCTTCACGCATCAGTGACACGGCTTCATCCAAAGATTCCGTGTACTTCATGCAGTAGCCTTCATCCACGCGTCGTTTGGCCCGGACGGGATCAACCTCGACATTGATGACGATACCATTATTCATCGTAACGGAAAGTGGTTGAGCACCGCTCATGGCACCAAGTCCGCCGGTTAATACCCATTTGCCCGTCAGGTCAGAACCGTAATGTTGTTCGGCCAAAGC
>CAYTLV010000207.1:0-3646 GCA_964438445.1 uncultured bacterium
AAGCCATGAGAAACGAGGACACCCTAAAAGAAGTAGACAGAAGATTCCAAGACCAAAGGGAATTTTTCAACGCAAAGTTTACGCATCTATCCGCTGTTATACAGAATGGCTTTGAGTCTGCAGAAAAGGAACGTGCCGAGATAATAAAGCACCAACAAATCACTAATAGTAGAGTGAACTGCTTAGAGGATGTTACACGACCATTCAATAAGAAAAATAGGAAGTATTCAATTATAGGACTCGTGGCGTGTATGATGATTATAGGGCTCACAATGGCATTCGCTCATAGTAGCGTCGATGCTAAACAAACCATAACGAATAAAACAGGCGTAGCGTTTAAGGTCGATTCGCTTACCACAAATAGATAAGTCATGAAAAAGAAAACATTAAATATTATCACATCAATGCTTGGTATTGTGGCTATTATTTTCATTCCCATAACCCTGATATTGTTGGCAAAGAATGGCGTTATCTTATCGTGGCAAATTGTTTTATCTGTCATTTTCGGATACCTCGCCGCCGCTGTCATCTTGTTTTATTTCAAAAATACCGATGCCCAAGCATTACTATTCAGGGCACTGGATAAATTCAAAAAGTAAAATATGATAATCCTTGATTACGGACACGGAGAGAACACCAAGGGAAAACGTTGCGGCGAACTCTTGGAATGGCAATTCAATAGAAATATTGGGCGGTTCCTTGAATTAGAATTATCAAGTAGGAATATAGACTACCATGTACTTGTCCCTGAGAAAAGAGATATTCCACTAAGCACAAGGGTACAGCGTTCCAAAAATATAAAACACGATTTACTAATTTCCATTCATGGCAATGCCTTCACAAGTGAAAAGGTAAGGGGTGTTGAAACATGGTACCACTCACAGGGGGGCAAAATTGTTGCAGGGATCTTTCAGCGCCACATAATCAAGCGCACGGGATGGGTAAACAGGGGAATCAAAAAAGGTAATTTTTATATATTAAAACACACTCCACAGATAGCCATATTAACAGAGAACGGTTTTTATACCAACGATACAGAAAGATTATTAATGTTGGATGAATACTGGCAACTGGAAATTGCAATGGCACACGTGGATGCAATACAGGAATTTTTAAAACTAAAACTTTAGTTATGAAACTAATTTATTTTTTATCAAAAAGAAGGTGGCTACAATATTTATTTGTAGTCGTATTGTTTTTCATTATCGCAATAGCTGAAGGTGCAGCTTACTGGATCGGTGGCGTTGCGGTTGTACTTGTTCTTTACTGGGGTGTCCTGGATTTATCAGGAACAATTAAAGCTATCCAAAAACGGATTGAGGAAAACAAGTAGTGAAAAAAGCACTCATATATATTGGTATTGGCTTACTTATCGGGGTAGTCCTATCCGGGTATGTTGTCAAAAAATGCACAGGCGTATCAGATAATGATACATACTCAGACACTTTAACGGTGTATGATTCTATCCCTGTATATTTTGCCGACACAGTGCCAGTGCCCTACATTGTATATGACAGCATCCCCCTCACATATTATGACACCATCCCGGTATATGAATCAATCCCCTTACCTCTTGACACAGCAGAGGTGATTGCTGATTATTACCGGGCCAGGGTGTACAAAGATACCATCGAGGATAAAGATTTACAATTCTTCTTACAGGAAACAGTTTCCGCAAACCGAATTATTAACCGTCAAACAGGGTACAGGATATTAAGGCCACAACAGGTAATCACAAATAAGCATTACAACAATGCTATATATGGTGGCTTACAAGTTTATTACACTGGAAATGACGCCGGAGTTGCCGGGATGATTACATACAGTGGCGAAAAGTTTACAGGATCTGCTGGTTATGACCCGATAAGAAAAGGGGTGTTCCTTGGTGGAGGAATAAAAATACTAAGCTGGTGAAGTTATTAAACTGTATATGTGGATGGGAGGGATATTTTCCTGAAGAGAAACGGACACAAACAAAGCAGGGTGCAATGACTATTTATAAGAAAATTGATATTTGCCCCAAGTGTAAACAAGAAATCAAAAAGCAGTAGTAGTTTTTCATAGAGTTTTTAGGGTTATCAGTAGAATCCCCCCGGTGTAAGGGCCGGGGGAATTTTAAAACCAACAGCATGACAAAACAAGATTATTTCGATATGTTCCAAGCGATTCCCATTAATGAAGATGAATCGAATATGGCATATTGCCGCCGGCTTGCCAAAGTTACAAGAAAATCAACGGCAATATCATTTAAAAAGTATTATTATAAATACCTCCGGGAATGTAGGGGTGATGAAACCGTAAACCCAGGTATGCACATGACCGATACTGGGAGGATCTATATTGAAAATCCCGTATCTGCCACAGTGGATGAGCTGCTTGATAAGTTTGATATTGATAAAGACTATTGGAAGGTTACAAAACAGGTAGTAAATGAGTGGGGCTCAAAAGATAATTACAACCGACAATGCAAAGCGTGGTTAGATCGGCAAGGTGATATTATTAACTGGGACAAATTTAAAGCGGAGTTTCTTATTACCATTAAAAAAAACATCCCGCAGATTCCAAAGAAGGAATACAAAAAAGGAAAGCATTGTTTGGAAATAAACATCTTTGATTTACACTTAGGTAAGATCGCGTGGGCACCTGAAACGGGTGAAAACTATGACCACAAGATTGCTGAACAACGGTTCTTTGATGCTGTAAATTACTTTAAGAAAATAGCCGATATGTTTGATATTGAAGAAATAGTATTCCCTTATGGTAATGATTTTTTCAATTCAGATAAAGACTATCCTTACCCTCAGACAACGGCAGGTACGCCAATGGAAAACGATCTACGCTGGCAGAAGGTATTTAAAAAGGGCAGGGAAATGATTATCGCGGCAGTTGATAGCTTGGCGGAGATTGCGCCGGTTAAATTAATCGGAGTACCTGGAAATCATGATATGCAAAAAACATTCTATCTTGGTGACGTTCTTGAAGTTTACTACACGAATAATCCAAACGTATCTGTTGACAATTCCCCACGACTTCGCAAGTATTACACGTATGGTAAAAACTTGATTGGATTCACGCATGGACGAAGTTCAGATGTACCGGAAAACAGATTGCTTTTATTGATGCCACAGGAAGCCCCGATGCTTTGGGCAAAATCTAAGTACAGGGAATGGCATTGTGGTGACATCCATCACAGCAAAAAATTAAGCCAGAAAGATGAAGATCATCAGGGCATAGTAATTAGATACATGAAAGCATTACAGGGTACCGACGCTTGGGAATATCAAAAGGGATTTGTTGGTGCCATCGGTGGATCCGAATCTTTTATTTGGGATAAAGAAAAGGGCATGATTGCAAACTTTACGTACAATTTATAATGGCGAAGTGAGGTAAAATAAGTTTTAGCAGGGTAATTGCGGTTATTTTGCACGATTGCGGGGTAAATGCAATCATTCATATATGTTATGATAAGTCATTCATTAAAGTGTAAAACTGCACTTAACACAGAATATTTAATGTATTAGAATCAATACACAAGAAAGTGAATTATTCAGATTTACCGCTATAACAGTAATTCTTATCAAAACTATTATAAAACAGATGCTTTTGGCAGTATTTTACCGCTAAAGAGGTAATTTATACCGAAAAG
>CAYTLV010000208.1:0-3608 GCA_964438445.1 uncultured bacterium
GATGACATCTACAGCCTCTTCATAAGTATATTTAACTTCCGATTCAGCGGTAATGGGAACACTGGTATCGTATAGATGAAGCTCATCCATGCCCATGATCTTTTTGCGTAAATTCATATAGCGGTGCAATGGTTCCATATATTCGTGGACCGTAGCGATCAGGTTATCATAAACCTCAACCGGTACATTATCACCATCCAATGCCATTTCTATACATGAATTATATCCTCTTGCTTCTGAGAAAAAGATATCTTGTTTTACAGAACCGCGGTAAACCGCTGCCGATGTATTTTTAAACTTTTCAAAGGTTCCATACATGCCTTTGAATGCACCCCGACGAACTTCAGGATCCGTTGAAAGTAAAAGACCGGAATAACGGCTATAAGACAATTCGATCATATCACCATCTTCATCTTTTACTTCCGGGAATATAATATCAGCTTGTGTTAAAGCTTCCCGGATGCCACTAAATTCACGGGCCATATTACCTGCCATTGAAAGCAATTCTTCTTCACGTTCGCTTAAAATATGCTCTTTCGAACGAACCATATTATCAAATGCGTGTTGATATTCTTTTAGATGATCAGATTGATCTACAAGCTGACTTAATTTCTTTGTTGGAATCTCTTGGATCTCAGGCCATAAGAAGGCACGTTCTTGATAGAACTGTTGATTCAAGCTGGCTATTCTACTTGCCAAGGCTTGACTGGTAGAGTTTTTCGTATCCTGATCTTTTAAAAGATGGGCGGAAACATAAAGCATATCCAGTTTTCTTTCAAGCTTTTCGGATTCTATTAAACATTTCTCAAGATTTTTACTTTTTGCCAATTTGCCTTTATATTTTTTTAAGTGGTCAATATTGCTTTCCACATAAGAAAAATCTTTTTCCCAGGCATCCGTGGTAGGATAAATATCCGCTAGATTCCAGCGATATTGTTCGTCTATCTCATCACGAGTGGGTATTTGTTTTGATTTGTCCATTTCACCCGCAAAGGCTACAGACATCATCAAAGCAACAAGCGTGATCAGGCTCATCAGTCTTTTCATACGTTTTTCCTTTTGTTTAAATTCCATACCTTTCAGCAAAAATTAAGGGTTAAATATACACATTTTATAAAGACCGAGTTAATTAATAATATTTTTTTTAATTACTTTGTTTTTTTATTGGCATTTGCTAATATTCATGTTGTTTTTAATTAATATTTTATAATAGGAGTTCGAAATGAAAACAGACGTATTGGTCATTGGTGGTAGTGCTGCCGGCTTGGTTGCGGCAATGACAGCTAAATCAAACAATCCTGCAAAAGACGTTACCGTCATTCGTCAGGAACAAAAAGTCATGATTCCTTGCGGGATCCCTTATATTTTTGGAACAACCGGAACAACTGATAAAAACGTTCTCCCGGATGCAGGATTAGAAAAACTTGGTGTAAACATTGTAATCGACAAAGTTCTTACAGTGGATACAGATGCTAAAAGCTTAAAGACAGAAGCTGGTGCTGAATACGAATATGAAAAATTGATCTTTGGTACAGGCTCGCTTCCCTTTGTTCCTGCATCAATCGGCGGTCAAGATCTTAAGAACGTATATACCGTTCCTAAAGACAAAGTTTATCTCAACAACGTTCTTGAAGCTATGCCTGAATTTAAAAAAGTTGTTGTTGTCGGCGCGGGTTTTATTGGCGTTGAATTCTCTGATGAATTTAACAAAAAAGGAATTGATGTTACACTGATCGAAGTTTTACCTCATATTATGGGAACAGCTTTTGATTCAGAATTTGCAGATTTCGCTGAAGAAGATCTTAAAGCACGTGGTGTTAAGGTTATGACCAGCACAGCTGTTAAAGAGATTAAAGGCGACGGTGCTGTTTCTTCTGTTCTTTTAGCAGACGGTACCGAACTTGAAGCAGATGCCGTTATTCTCTCGATCGGTTACAAACCTAATACACAACTTGCTAAAGAAAGTGGCTTAGAACTGAACGCAGCAGGATTTATCAAAGTTGACCGTTATTTGCGTACCGGTGTTAAAGATGTTTACGCAGCAGGTGATTGCGCAGAAAAACATGATTTCGCAACCGGTAAGATCAGTAAGATCATGCTTGCTTCCACAGCTTGTGCTGAAGCCCGTGTTGCTGCATTGAACCTGTATAGCATTTCTACAACCAATACATTCCGCGGTACAATCGGTATTTACTCAACAAGCATTGGCAAAATGGCTTATGGTGTTGCAGGCTTGACCGAAACAATGGCCAAAGCTGATAATTTTGATTATGCTACCGGAACTTTTGCCGGTATCGATCGCCATCCTGGTGCATTGGAAGACACATCAAAACAAATCGTTAAACTTGTTGTACAGAAGTGCTCCGGTGTGATCCTTGGTGGTGAAGCATATGGTGGTAAGAGTGTTGGCGAATTGATCAACGTGATCGGTTTTGCTATTCAAGCACGTATGACCTTGAACGACCTTATTGTCGCTCAAATTGGTACACAACCTATGTTGACCGCTTCTCCTGCAGCTTATCCTTTGATTAAGGCCGCTGAAATTTGTGCTAAAGCAGTGAAAAAGTAATTATACTTTATATTTTTTAATAAAGGGCAGTTGTTCAAGAACAGCTGTCCTTTTTTTTGCTTTTAAGGATTTTATCTCTTTTAATCTAGCTCAAATAATTGGGTTTGCCTCAAACACTTTTCAACACTTTGGGTCAATCAAATTTTAACTCATTGCCTCAATAAAATAATTCTACATTGGGGCAATAGATTTTTTTCTCATTGGGTCAATAGAATATTTTTTCATTGAGTCAATTAGAATATTATTTGTAATATATAATTGACATACAAATACAAACTATTTTGAAAGGCTATTTCGGTGAATATACAAAGACTAAAACAAGTTGAAAGCGAATTTCTCTCACAATATCCAAAGGGGTTTAATTCTCCGGAAATGAAAGAAATTGTAAAAAAACACAAACCGGATAAAATGTTCAAGCTGGCTCAGGAAAGTTTCGAGGAATATAAATTTGATAATCCGGAATTCATTATCTCTAAAATGATTGAGCTTGTAAGCAAGTCATCCATGGTTTCACTGTTTGAAAAGCCTAAGTATAGAGATTATATAAAATCTCTTAGCTATGAAGAAAAAGAAGCCTACTCAGATTTCTTGAAAGAATTTCTACATGGCAATGAAGAGTTAGGTTTTAATGGCATGGTTGAAATTCTAGATCAAATAAAACTTGCAAAGTGGACATTAGTTAGTGTTTTTGGTGCCTATTACAGACCTACTAAAGAGATCTTTGTCAAACCAACTACCACAAAGAACATTATTGCCTATCTTGAATTGGACGATCTTGTCTATAGACCCAGACCCAGCTATGATTTTTACAAAACATACCGAGCTTATATCAATAAAATGAAAAAACAGGTCGATAAATCTCTATCACCCAGCAATGCAGCGTTTACGGGATTCTTGATGTTTAGTATGTAAGGTTAAGGTTAAGGTGGGCACACTTCGCTCTTCTATCTTAAATGTTTCTTTGAAAATGCACGTCCCGAACCTGATTTAAGATATCTTTCAAATTCATATGCTTTCTTTGAATCTGAAAAGGCTATAT
>CAYTLV010000209.1:0-3593 GCA_964438445.1 uncultured bacterium
TTCTCGTCAACGAGGGTTTATTAGAAAAGCAACGCGGCAAAGGTTATTTCGTCACAGATCCCGCGCAGGATGTACTAAAAGAATCCGGGGTCATAAACTTTGAAGACGTAACCATTCCGGACATGATCAAGCAGGCCAAGATACTGAACGTCAGCAAAAATGAACTATGTAAATTGATCGAAGAAAAATTTAAAGATTAAGACTAAGGTCTAGATCTAGAACCATAACTGAAAGGGACAACATGAAATACTTAAAAACTTACCGCTATCATCTGTCAATTCGCAATGTCAGAGGATAAGAAGAGCAAGATTCAGGTGATAAAACCCCAGAATCAAGTAAAGACAATAACTGAAAGGTACAAAAATGTTTAGTAACAATCTAGTCAGACGACACAGCAACTCAATGTCCTATGTACGGGCAATGTCAATTCGGATCATCAGATCCGGTAAATAAGCTTTGTAGCACTGAAGCCATGGGCAAAAGACTTTAAAGCTAAAAAGAAAGGGTAAAAACCATGTTTAGTAAATGCGGAATGATGAAACAACATTGCAAAACGATGTCTTACATTCAGGCAATGTCGATCCGCATCATCAAATCGGTGAAGTAGGATCATCACATGTTATCTAAAGCAACAAAAACTATTTTTAATCGCGAACGCGACCAAAAACTGATCCGGAAATGACCCTTTCTATAACAAAACTAGACCAAATAAATAAAACATAAAAATTGAATCCAAAATCAAGCAATAGATAAAAACAACATTAAGATAAAAAGGATTAATATGGAACATGTAATTAACATCAATGGGCTGACAAAAGATTACAAACAAGTCCGTGCGCTTGAAGGCATTAATCTAAAAATCCCTCGCGGACGTATTGTCGGTCTCCTGGGCAAAAATGGGGCGGGGAAATCAACGCTTCTTAAATGCCTTCTGGACTTTTTACGTTATGAAGGTGATGTGTCTTTCTTTGGTAAATCTATCAAAGAGTGGAAATACGATCTTCACACACGTGTGGCCTTCATCCCGGATGTCAGCGGTTTGGACCCACGCTTAACCGTGCAACAAACCATGGACTATGCTGCCGGCATAAACCCCACTTGGAATGTCGAAAAAGCGGAGCGGCTTTTTGCTAAAAGCGATCTTCCTCGTAATCAAAAAGTCAAGACCCTCTCTAAGGGGATGAAAACTAAACTTTATCTTTTGTTGACGCTTGCAAAAGACGTTGATATTCTTTTGCTCGACGAACCAACCTTGGGGCTTGATATTGTTTTCCGCAAGGAATTCTATGACCTCCTTCTCGGAGAGTTTTTCGACGAAAGCAAAACTGTGATAATATCAACACATCAGGTGGCTGAAGTTGAAAATATCTTGCAAGATGTAGTCTTTATCGATAAAGGGAAAGTTAAGCTGCATCAAGCGGTTGACAAACTTAAAAAAGATTGGTCAATTGTTGAGGTTTCTACAGATCGCGAGCAAGACCTAATGGCATTTAATCCCAAGGCAATTAGTCGCTCGCTTGGTAAGGTCCGCGGTCTTGTTGAGGGTAATATAAAATTATCTGATGCGACTATTGCAGTTCCCAGCGTATCCGATATCTTTGTAGCCGTAGTTAATCAATAAGGAAGGATAAATAAAATGAATCAGATTAAAACATTATTTCTAGCTGAATACCAAAAGCGTAAAACTTCCTATTGGTGGCCATTGTGGATCGTTGCAGGATTAACAGTTTTATCACTGCTTGCCTTGCTTGTCGCATGGATCATTGATAGTCCAAATATCATTATGTACGGTTCAGACGGTAGCCGTGAAGGATTGCGAATTGGCATGTATGGTGTCATGTTTTCATTTGGCATGGTCTTTGCCATCTTTATGGCATTGAGTGCTCAGACTTCTCTGAATCGCGAAAAACAACTTGGCTCGGATCTTTTCTTTCGTTGTCAACCCGTTTGCGTGTGGAAGGTAACGGCGGTTAAATATGTCATGCATATATTTGGTAGCTCTCTCCTTTTGCTGGGTTTTGGTATCATATTTGCGTTGATCCTTAGTATTGTTAGTATATTTTTTGCCGAAGGCTTTTACTTTGGACAAGCACTCTACGGTACTTTTCTTGGTTGGATAACATACTTAAAAGTAGCGCTGGTTTTTGGATCTTTGTCTTTTTTCTTCTCGTCAGTCTTCAAGAACAACGCGCTTATACTCGGTATGGCCGGACTAGGAATACTTGAGGGTCTCTTTGCAATTATCGAAGCGATTTTTCGACACACTATAAATATGCCGAATATTTTTGAGTCACTTGTCAGTATGATTGGCACAATGGGTCTTGATGAAATTGATGAAATCAATATGTCTATCGTAATGGGTGATTATCGTTTCCTTTTCGGAATACTTTTTGCCGGGATATGTTATGCCGGTGCAACAATGATCTATAAATACAGGGCAAAAGACGCTTAAAAACTTCTTCATGTTATAACATATATCCCAGAGATCCCGTTTCCCGTCGGAGCATATCCATGGCGGGATCTCTTCTTTATGTCGAAAAAAAATGAAAAGTTGATGTTTCTGTAGAGACGCAAAATCTTGTGTCTCTACATTATCGAAAATTATCTTTTTCAAAACACACCTATAATGTAAATTGTTATATGGAATATCACAGACAAACCATTGGAACCCATTTATATATTTTAGACGAGATAGGTTCAACCAATACCGAATTACTTGAACATTCAGATCGTTATAAACATGGTACTGTTCTTTGTGCTCGCCAACAAACAGCGGGTCGCGGTCGCGATCAACGTAATTGGCGCTCACAGGATGGTGGACTTTATTTCAGTGTTTTATTAAAAGATCAAAAAGATATCTCTTCAATTTATCCATTTATTCTACTTTCCGCTCTCGCTGTTGTACGTAGCATACAGTCCTGTGCAACCCAAGGTGTTGCCATTAAATGGCCAAATGATGTTTATATTAATCATCGTAAGGTTTGTGGTATTCTTGCAGAGTCTTCTACACTTGGAAATTCAACAAATGTTGTTATTGGTATTGGTATCAATGTTAATAATTCTATTTCAAATGTCAGCGACCTGCGCCACCCGGCTGTTTCTCTAAAAGAATGTCGTGGAAAAGAGATCGATCTTATGCTCCTGCTTGATCGCCTGGTAAATGAACTAGACAAACTTCGCGTTGATCACCTTGCGGGTAAATTTTCTGACTATCTTCCTGAGTTTAATCGATTACTTTATGCGAAAGGCCAAGAAGTTGAGATAAGCTCTGCAGGTGAGACTAGGACCATCATACCTCTCTCTTTCACGGAAGACGCGAAATTGTTGTGTCTTGAGAATGGAAAAGAGATCCTTCTCTTTCTGGGCGAAATGTAAGTCCTATATTGTGTCTCTACATAATTTATAATCATTGCCCAAAACAATAAAACATTCTATATTCTTTTTGGATATATTATGGATACAACATTAAATATAAAATCATTCTCGTCCGAAAGCATTCACGCATGCGTTGCCGCATGTGGCGGAGTTGACCGCGCGTATCAAAACACAGACAATTCTTATATTCCTAAAATTCCCATTTTAAAAGAAAATGC
>CAYTLV010000210.1:0-3587 GCA_964438445.1 uncultured bacterium
ATCCGCTTATATCGGGTAAATTGCCATCGCCTGCCGGTGTTACCGTAACACAGGCCATCAGAAACATGCTTATAGCTACAAGTAATGTGAAATTTGTCATTTTCATAATATTTCCTGCTCGAAATTATTTACGTTTTGGGCTTTGTTTGCCTTGTTTACGATCTTGTCCCGGACCATGATTCTTAAGATATGTTTCAAAGCCTTTCTTCTGCTCATCTGTTAAGACTGATTTTACGGCTTTATCAAAACCTTTCTTCAAAGTATCCATGGCTTCTCGTTGAACATTCTGGGTTTTCTTTGTAAGTGCTTTAAGTTCTGCAAAATGTTCCTGATAGATGTCAGCGATTTCCGCTTCTTGTTTATCATTCAATGAAAGTGTTGAACTTAGATTTTCAACCATTTTTACGATCTCTTTATCATTGGGGATTGGTGGCGGCCCTTGCTGACGACCTTGTTGTGAGTGTTGATTGGGTTGTGCTAACAGCGTGCTTGCCATGAGTACAACACAGGCAACGAGGAAGGTGAGTTGTTTGTTTGATTTCCGCATTTAGTTATCCTTTCTGTTTTTTTTTCTCTCATTATTAAGACAAGGGGTGAATTAAATCCTTGCGTAGAATTTTTTTAAAATGCAGAATTTGTTTTGAAGAGGTTTTAAGGAATATAAAAAAGGACCTCGTATTTTGAGGTCCTAATCGTATTATTTTAAACAGTTCCTATCATGAATAGATCACTACAAAGGAGTGCTTTTGGTATTGATCAAAAAATATTTTCATCAATACATTTTATTTATCACTTTTGCACATAGAATTTAATTATCATTTTCACATGCTAAGTAGTTTGAGATCTCTCCCAACCTTCGCTCTTTCGAGCTACGGTGGGCAGGCACCTACGCTCGAGATGACATATTTTGTTGTGTATGAAAAAAAGACGCGATTTCTCACGTCTATTTTATATCTCTTGATTTTTTTATATTGTATTTTCTTACTGTTTACTGTTTACTGTTTACTGTTTACTGTTTACTGGTTACTGTTTACTGGTTCCCGACTTACTTCATTAATATCATTTTTTGTGTCACTCGTTGCGTACTACTTTGAAGAACCGCAATATATATGCCACTGGAAAATTGTCCGGCATTCCATTGATATGAATAATGTCCGGCCGCACAATTTTCATTATCCAATAATACATCTACTAATTTTCCTGCGGCATTATAGATACTTAGAGTAAGTTCTCCGGATTCCGGCAGAGAAAAGGCAATGTTAGTTATCGGATTAAAAGGATTCGGATAATTGGGCTCAAGCATAAAATCCTCAGGGATCAAAGCATCAGATCTATCATCAATAGACGTCCCGGGCAGTAAATTTTCTGATGAAAAAGAAGGCAGCATAAGCGTCCATGAACCCTCTCCGTTTTCATAGCGTCCCGTAGAGTACTCGGCTGTTTGTGCGCCAAAGATGACCTCATCTATGACCTCTGAACTTGAATTCACAAGATAGATCGCTTCACCCGAAGCCGAGAGTTTAAAGTTGGCATGAAGTTCATTTGCATCCTCATCTTTGTCAGCCCATACGTTTAGATAGGAATAAGCCGGAATGCTTGTATCGGGGAAAGCCCATTGGGTGAGATCGTCCCCGTCATCGCTTAAATAATAACCTGATAATGATATATCATTTGCTGTGTTATTGTAGAGTTCGATCCAATCGTCATAATCTCCATTGGCATCAGTGATCGTTGTTTCGTTATCTGCCATGAATTCATTGATCACGAGTTTACCGGATATATTCAATTCATATACATCATGCTCTGCGCCTTCAGGCATAAAGGCAGCAGCATAACCGTTTTCTGCATAAATATAGTATTGAAGCATGCTTGAATTTGCTGTGATCGAAACCCCATAAGTTCCGTCTCCGGTACTTCCATCTTGATGGCTCCCATCATCTAACATGTAGACTTTTGTGAATTTATCATTTTCACTGCTTCTGTAACACAATTTTACTGTATCAGTTGTACTGACTTCGCAGCTAAAGGAAATATCATTTCCAATAGTAGGTTCTACAGGTGAATAAGAAATATTTGAAATACCGGGAACGATAGGTGTAAAATCACTGAGGGAATTTAAATAGATCGCGCGGGCATTCATTAGCTGTGTTATACCCACAATGCTGAGAGATGGTTGTCCGGGACGGCCTCCACCTTGAGAATATGAATAATCGATATTATTTATAAAGTTACTGTAGGTGTAAAATTTATTTGGATCATTTTGAACTTCGGTATCAATAATATCCTGGAGTTCTAAAGCACGGGTATGATAATTACCATTGCTAAAATGATCATTTATGATTGTTTTCATATGGGCGACATACATTTTTTTATATGTGTCATCAGACAAAATTTGTTTGATAATAGGATAATATGAACTTGTTGAATTTAAATACGGACTCAATTGTTGCATGCCGCTTATGCTTAAATTACTTCCCGTAAGAAGTCTTGAAAAAACACCAAAATTCTCGTTCATATCCCATATAATAGGATTGAAGCGACCCGCATTATCTTGAAATAAATAATAGTTATGAGCAAAATTGATGGGAGCATCAAGATTCACCAGTAAATTATCAAAAGCTAGCATCCATAAATGTTGGTCTACATTTAAAACATCTTCTACTGAGGCGGGCTCATTGTTGAAAACATCAAGAAAATTGACCAGATCATTCCATCCGTCATCGGATTCAATTTCGTAATAACTTGTATAACTTGCCGGTAAAATGCCATGATAACCCCAAACGGTTACAAGGTTATTGGGATCATCGTTCGTTAATTCGCCCTTAAAAATAGCATTGTTTTTACTTCCGAAGTGCATTTTGGCAAAATACTTGTCTACATCCTGGTCACTGGAATACAAACCGATATATGTCCCGTTGATCGTTACCTTGGCAAAATTTGAAAGCGGAGCCGGCATATAATCCCGGGCGATCTCGTATGATAGAACCTCGCGGACAAAGCTGGGATCGTTGTAGCCATTTGATAGTTTCATTGTCCCAAAATTATCATATTCCTGATCATCGATCATATAGTCAAGTTTAATGTTTAGGGGGTTCTTTACATTGCGGGAATTATAGGAACTGTTTCCTTTGTAACGAACTCCCACACTGTCAAATTGGATGCCGTTAACAACTGCTGTTCCCATCAATCGTTCTTCATTACCTGCGGCAAAAAGCTGGTCAAGGAGATAATCCCAATTGGACTCTTCAAAGGTCAATTCAATAGTGGTGATCGTATTTATGTCGTAGAGATCTTGGGCAAAGCCAGAAGCACACATTGCGATCAATAATACGAAAAGCAAGTTGAGTTTTCTTTTAATCATGTACAATACCTTCACATTAAATTACAATTACATATTTAAGACAAACATGTTCTTAAATCCTTGCGCAATTATTTCAGAAATGAAAAAAATAATTCGAATATTAGGATACATAAACAAAAAACCTCAAAAATATTGAGGCTCTTTTATTATATATATTATATTTTCTGCTCACTGCTCACTGCTCACTGCTCACTGCTCACTGCTCACTGCTCACTGCTCACTGCTC
>CAYTLV010000211.1:0-3586 GCA_964438445.1 uncultured bacterium
CTTTGCCACTATTGTTGATCTAAACTTTGAGGGTTCTTCCATGAAGCGTTTGTTTGTTTTGTTTTTATCCGCTATTATGTTCTTCTCGTTTGCATTGGCCGAAACCAAGATCATTGCCCATCGAGGCTTCTCTGGAAAAGCACCCGAAAATACACTCATAGCATTTAAAAAAGCCATCCGAAGCGGTGCGGATTATTTTGAGCTGGATGTCCATAAAACCCTCGATGATTCACTTGTCGTTATTCATGATAAAAGCGTTGATTGTGTTTGTTCCAATGGCATAAGCGGCACCATTGCAGAAATGAGCTTCAAAGACACTCGGGCAGTCCGAATGGGCTACCCGGAAAAGTTTGGTAAGAAATTTAGACAGGCAGGCATACCCACCCTAAAAGAAGCACTGCACTGTGCTAAAGGCCGTATCAAAGTTTGCATCGAGATCAAGGTCCAAGATGTAGAAGCAGATGTCCTGAAAGTCGTGAACGATCTGGATATGAACAATGATGTGATCATTTTTTCATTCTATTATGATGTGCTTGAAAAGATCCGCGCTTTGGATGCGAATATTCCAATTCTCTATTTGAAAAGCACAGCCGATGATACGACCATTAAAGAGGCCCTCGCGATCCAAGCCACGGCTATTGGCGTTAGCAGACGAACTGAGATAAATAAAGATTACTTAAAATTTGTCCATGAAAACGGACTGGAGCTTTGGCGCTGGACCGTCAATAAAGAATGCGAAATGGAAATATTACTTCAGATCGGGATCGATGGATTGATTACCAATTATCCGAATAAGGCATTGAAGATCAGATCTAAAATACAGTGAGTATAAAAAGTTACAAATTGAGAATCAAAGTAAATATATCCATTCTTCTTCAAATTTATTTCTCCCTAAAAACCAAAATGATAGTTCAGGTTTTTCTTGTTAAGCTTGTCACAATGATATAATATTTATCCACACAGGTTTTTAGGGAATGAATTAATATTATCCCGAAATTGAAAAGAAATTAAAAAGAACAGTAAGCGCCATATGTCGTTCATATCGTTATGATGTTTAAAAAAATAAAGGATGGTTTTATGAGTATCAAAAGTCTAAAAGAATTAAAAATTGGGAATCTGATAGCAAAGATCCCCATCATCCAAGGTGGAATGGGCATTGGAATCTCTTTATCGGGATTGGCGTCCTCAGTAGCTAACGAAGGTGGGATCGGGGTTATATCTGTAGCCGGTATTGGTATGCGTGAGTCTGATTTTTTTAAGAATTTTTTGGGTTCAAATATTCGAGCCCTTAAAGACGAGATCAAAAAAGCCCGAGAATTAAGCAAAGGAATTATTGGTGTTAATATCATGGTCGCCTTAACAAATTTTGCCGATATGGTAAAAATTTCTATAGCGGAAAAAATTGACATCATTTTTGCAGGAGCGGGACTTCCTCTTAATCTTCCAAAATATTTAAATGCTGACTCAAAAACAAAGTTGGTTCCCATTGTCTCTTCCGGAAGGGCCGCCCGTATTATATCCGAAAGATGGTATAAACAATATAATTACCTTCCGGATGCTATTGTCGTAGAAGGTCCAATGGCCGGTGGACATCTTGGCTTTAAACCTGAACAAATTTACGATCCGGCATATTCTTTAGAAAAACTGGTACCGGATGTGGTCATGGAAATGCAGAAATTTGAAGAAAAATACAAGAAATCTATCCCGATAATCGCAGCCGGCGGTGTATATACGGGAAAAGATATTCACAAATTCATTAAGCTGGGTGCTTCCGGTGTACAAATGGCAACACGCTTTGTTGCCACCGATGAATGCGATGCATCATTAAAATTCAAACAAGCTTATGTTGATGCCGGCAAAGACGATGTTGTGATTATTAAAAGTCCGGTTGGTATGCCAGGAAGAGCGATCAGAAACAATTTTATCAATGATATCAATCTCGGAAAAAAGAAACAGATCACCTGTCCCTATCACTGTATTATAACTTGCGATTATACAAAAAGCCCCTATTGTATTGTTCTTGCTTTGATCAATGCCCAAAAGGGTAGATTTAAAAATGGATTTGCGTTTGCCGGTGAGACAGTTCATAAAATAAAAGAAATTATTTCCGTTAAAAAATTGATGGCAATTTTGTCCAGCGAATATAAGAATGCCACTAATTGATATTCTTCCCGCATTTATGAAATCTTGATCATAAATATAGCTGCGGTTTCAGGGATTAATTGTCTGATAATAAAAAGATCGACATTCTACTTCGCAAATCTTCGTAGAATAAACTCTGAACCCCTACGATTATGATATCTCTTATCTCTTATTTCTCTCCATCTCTCCATCTCTCCTCCTCACCTTCTTACCTTCTCACCTTCTCTCCTCCTTTCCCTCTTACCCTATCCCAGCCTTTAATTAATCATAACATTTTTAGCCCGAAAACAATTACGTTAAGTTAAGCTCTATCTGTTCTAAAGAAATATTTTATTGATTAATCGACATTAAATAGTTATACTTTTCTTAAATAATAATAATTTATAAGATCGTGCCAATATAAGCAGACTATAATTTCAAAAGTCTTATTGATGAAACAAATCGAAAGGGGCAAGATAATGAAAATGTTAAAGGATTCACGCTCACGTTCAACACAATATTTATACCTAAAGCGCATTTCGGGATTGTTTCTTATTACACTTTTTTTAGTAAGTGCGGCCTTAGGCGAAATACTTCAAACCGTAAATTTTGAAGCTCCTACTGGTTATTCTGCTTCTCCTGCAGAAACTAATACAAATGGAGATAATCCTGACTATTGGATACGTACAAATGGTACTACACCAGTGATTTATCCATCTGTACCATTTTCGAATCAAGAAGGCTCTTACTTTTTTGCTGCAGAAGATCTCGATTATGATGGTCGTATTACACCTCATTATGTTACTTGCGATGCTGTTTCCATAGCTGGTTATAGCAATATTCAGGTAAAAATATTGGTTGCGGGAAGAGGTCTAAGTGGTGGAAAAGAAGGTGAGGAATTCCTTAAAATCCAGTACCAATACGATGGCGGAGGATTTACCACTGCTTCACAATTTCTTGGAAATAACGATTATTATTCTTTAGATGCTGATGCAGATGGAGTCGTTGATGGTGCAGATATCAACGAAACAATGAGTGAATTTACTTTCGACTTGCCCTCTTCTGGCACTAGCCTTCAGGTTAGAATATATGTTTACTGTGGTGGTGGTGAAGAATTGGCGTTTGATGATATAAGAGTTCTTGGTGTAGAGGCACCTCTCCCCGTCGAACTTTCATCTTTCGCCGCGGAAAATCAAGATGGCAGTGTACTGCTGACCTGGATAACCGAATCGGAAACGGAAAATCTGGGCTTTGTGCTTGAGAAACGCACTTCAGGAAATACAATTTGGGATCGCATCGCAGATTATATCAATGATAGCGACTTGAACGGAAATGGTACAACAAATGAGACTCATAATTACAGCTTTGTTGATAGCGATGTCACTCCAGGTTTGACCTATGAATATCGCCTAGCAGATATCGATTTTAGCGGCGACGTATCATGGCTTGAAACCATTGAGATCAG
>CAYTLV010000212.1:0-3555 GCA_964438445.1 uncultured bacterium
TTAGTGGAATTTTAAAATTGTTTGCCTGAACCGCCTTTTGCATTAATGTAACCTCAGAAACGGTGCCTCTTGTTGCTAATTTAAGATCATTAATAAGTTTCGTTGATTGTGGCAGCTTCTTAAATGCCGTAATAACGCCTTCAGCACTTGCGGCCAACGTAATACTTTCTTTTATTGCCAACTTTATTCCTTGCGTTATTTTACCCATCACATTGGCGGCAATATTACCAAGGGTGTTGAATTTAAAGGCAAAAGAACCCATTGCCTTACTCCATTTATTTGTAGATTTAGCCCCCGCATCTTGCGCCCTTGCAATCTTTCTTAATTCTCTTTCTTCTCTTTTTGTGGCTTCAATTCTTTTTAGTTGGTTCTGGCCCTCACTTGATCTTAAAAACTTTAATTTAGCCTCTTGTCTTTCAAGCTGTTGTAAAACCTTCTTTCTTTCCTTTTCCTGAGCTGTTAATTTTGCCGTCGCATTCCCGGCACTTTGTAAATTATCTCGGCCCTCTTTGGTTGCGGCGCTTTGTTTTTTGGTAAATTTAGTCCATTCAGTGGCACCTTCTTTTATTTCTTTACCCATCTTATCAAGAAGTTTAATCATCTGCCTTATGCCATTTATAGCATCATCAAACGGATTACCCTCTTGGATTATCTCACTGTGTTTTATTGGATTGTCTGCCATGTCTTAATTTTTCATTTCTAAAAGCTAACAAAGTAAAATATTCTTTTGTCGTTAGCTCCTTTACTGGTTTATTAGCATACTCGCTAAGTAATATACAATTCGTTTCAAACGCTTTTTCAAACTTTACTTCAGCGCTGTATTCTCCCATGAAATCTTTCGGCTTTATCTGCCTTGCAAAATACTGATTTATTCCCCTGTTTTCTTCTGTTAAATCAACGTCTTCGATCATCATTTCCAGGTCGTTCAATATCTTTTCTTTCTGCTTCTGCCAAAATCCATTCGGGTTTATCGTTTTAAACTCGTTCGGGAAATTCGTTTCTAAATCTTTGTAAATGCTTTCCCTTGTTGACTCAATTTTTTTTTTAATGTTTCTTGTGTAAGTCCCAACCCGCTTAATCGTTTTAAAATTGCTTTCAAATTGTTTTCGCTAATGTCGTTTATCGGTTCTTCGTTAATCGAATAAACCATACAAGCGAAACTTAAATGCTCAACGTTTATCTCATTCATTACATTGTAAACAAGTATCCTAAAATTCTCCAACTGCTTCAGCATTTTATCTCTGTCATCAACTAAAATCTGCATCTTCCCGTAATGGTTTTTATCAAAGTCTCCAATACCCGAACCGATAGAATCATTTAGCATCCAATATTTACTTATCTTATTGAACCTTTCAATAGGCATTTGTTCAATGTCATCATATAAAAGAACGCGTGTTCTCCTAACGCCTTTCTTTAAAATTAATTCAGTCATTTTCTAACAATCTTGTTTGAATGTTATCGTACCATCTATTCTGAACGCGCCGACGCTATCCCTTAGTATCAACTGCGGATCATAAATATCAAAACCGTCGAATATCAATTCAATATCTCGTTCTTCGATATTTGTCATCTGAAATATACCGTTGAATCGAATCGTTTGGTTGAAAAAAGTTAATATGTCTTGTCTTACTGTGCTTCGTGCTATCTTTGAATCCACGTTTATACTTGCTAAGTTGACAACAAATATACAAGCCACATCGTAAGTAAGCGCGGGAAACCGTCGCGCCCCTAAGTTATCACCGTAATCTGTCGTTTCGCCGACCATATCCCAAAAGCAATAACTATTATGTGCATCATCTAAGAACGGGCGCATATCCAACGGGTCTGAATGATCATCAATGTGGCAAACCGGAATACTCTCAATTTCTTCACCTTTCTGCTCAAGAACTCTATCACATAACCCAAATGAATATTGAAGCCAACTCTCACTAGCTAGTTTAATTTGAATCTGTTGCACTCTTAAATCTATTCCTTCGAGTCCTGTAAATGTCGGTATGCGTGGAACTTTATATTGCATTTCTAAACTGTTTTTTTATTTTACTAGCTACCCAATCCCTTAACAAAGCCAAAGATTCATCGGTAAGACCTAAAGCGTTTTTAAATCTTGCGGACGGTTCTAAATATGACTTCCATATCTTATTGTCCGAATAAATCAAAAATCTATCTTTATCAAATTTAATCTTTAAAGACGGGTGAAAATTGTTATCCCATTTTAAAGTGATATGATCCGTTCGTGGAAACTCAGCCCTTCTCTTTTTATTTTTTATCGTACTTGGTGCATAATAAAGAATCGACCCGGGACTATTTACATCCATTACACCATCTTCATACATCTGATCTCTGTTCATATCAAGTATAGCTTTTTCAAGTGAACCAAGCGCGTTATTGACAACGTCGTTGATGTTTGAAAACTTTCTAATTCGTTTCGCTATTTTCTTTAAATCTCTCACATGCACTTTCTTTTAATTCCCGGTCTTGAATGTGGCAGGACTTGTGAAATTTGACTAAAATCAAACTCCATTGCCTCAATCGCATCATTCATTTTATTATTCAGATTGTAGTTGTTTTGTTCGTCTTGTAATTCATAAAGTATAGAATTACGGGTTGCGTTATCCTGGTTTCTATTTATTCTGCTTTGTGGATTGTGTAACATTTCGTTTAACATATCTTTTGCGAACTGATAACCCAAAGCATTTGTTAGTAAAGTCTTATTTGAAACGACCATCTCTGTTACATCAGTCTTTACAGAAATCGACAGATTAAGCCCGAAAGAGCTTTCAGTGTATCCAACGTCATCTATATCAAATAAGTTCGTTCCTGATACGCCTGAGACCGAAATGGGGCGTATTGTTAGCCAGTCTGTAACCTTTTTATATTTTGCTGAGTTTACACACGATGCAAATTCCTTTTCTATTGCCGAACCGGTTATATCATCTTCGAAATACCCTAAATAATAAGTTCCGCCGGAGTCGATGTTTCGTGAGTATTCCACAAATGGCATTGTATAATTTCCTGACGAAAGATTATCTTCAGCGCTTTGCCAATCAAATGACCGTGCTGACGTGGTTGTGAAACTAAACGTTCCTATCGGGCTGTTCTGTGAGGAGTGATACAGATAAACCGGAAGCGCTGTTTGTGCTGTTGAAAACTGTAAACCTATATAGTCTATTGTCGAGGTTATGTTATTCGTGGGCCTTGGGATTATCTCAAATCCAACGAACCGACTTGACGGGGTGATTGTGTCGTTTAATCTTCCCGCGCCTTCGATAAGCTGAACGCTGTCAAGAAATGTCTTGGTAGATTTGGATATTTTTTTATGCGTCTGTATTACATTGCCCAAAATTGCTATGCTTGCATCAATCTTTGATTCTATCCAATCATTTACGGGTGTGTCCCAAGCCGTCGAGGCGCTGGGTAGCGTTGCCGTTGCTGTGATCGTTCTTGTTGCTTTGTATGCAATATTATCGCTCTTTGCAAAAGTACCCGTTGCGTATGAAGAAGTTGCCGTGAAAGTGCCATAACTATTCCCGTCGTAATTCGGCGCTATGTAATAAA
>CAYTLV010000213.1:0-3552 GCA_964438445.1 uncultured bacterium
TTGAATCTATTGCTGACCCCTCTTCTTTTAGTGCAAGCACGGCATCCGCATCGCAGATAAACCTTTCCTGGTCAAAGAATGATGATGCTGATGATGTCATGGTGGTTTATAATACTTCCGGGACTTTTACTGCACCTGTTGATGGTACATCCTATTCTGTTTCTTCATCTGCCTGCGGCGGTACGGTGATCTATAATGGTAGTGGCACCTCTTACAATCATACCAGCTTGGATGGAGGCACACATTATTACTATAAAGCTTTCTCGGTTAGCAGTTCGACAGACTATTCCTTTGGCATTATAGATGACGCAACAACAATGAAAAATGAACCTTCAAATCATGCTTCAAATTTTACATCCACATCCACCGATACCAGCATAACACTGAATTGGCAAGATAACGACGGTAGCTCAACTGCAGATGGTTTTATTATCAAAGCGAGTTCAACGTCCCTGGCAGCCATCAGCGCTCCCTCTGATGGATCACCAGAATCCGATGACAGTGATCTGTCCGACGGTTCCGCCATCATGAACGTCACCCACGGAAGTGAAACCTATACCTTTACCGGACTTAGTTCCGGAACCCTATATTATTTCAAAATATGGCCTTATAGTAATAGCTCAAGCGATATCAATTATAAGACGAACGGAACAATTCCGACCGTGATAAGATCAACGGCTGATGCCGCCTCTAATCTTCTGAACATAACATTTGAAAGCAGCGGCGGCTACTCAACAAGCATTACTGAATTTACTGACGCCGCAAGTGATTATTTCCTTAGGACAAATGGTAATGACATCAATAGCAATGTTGAATTTAATAATATTCAGGGATCATATTACTTTGCAGCACAAGACATAGATGGTGATGGTGCTTCGATACCCGCAAGCATCACAATAGAAGATGTCGATATCTCGAGTCAAGGAAATTTAGAATTCAGTATTTACATTGCCGAAGATGATGATGGGAGTCAACAGGATTGGGATGACCTCGATTATCTGCATATTGATTACGACATTGACAATTCAGGAATATTTACGGATCTTATCCATGTGGAAGGAAGTAACAGCCTAGATACCGAACCCAAGATTGATACAAACTTTGATGGAACCGGCAATGGAACGGCAATAACCAATACATTCACTAAATTTACCGCTACAATTCCAGGGACCGGTTCTACCATAGATATCAAAATCACTTTCAATCTCGGCGATGATCAAGAAGATATAGCTATTGACAATATTCAATTAAGCGGAATTGAAATTGTTGAAAATCCGAGCTCAATTACAGCTACAACAAATTCGGAATCACAAATTGACCTATCCTGGAGTAAAAATGGCAATGGCGACGATATCATGATCGTTTATGATACTGATAGCACCTTTAGTGATCCGCTTTGGGGAACAACATATTCTGTTTCAACTTCTGCCTGCGGCGGTACGGTCATCTATAACGGTAGCGGGACAAGTTTCAACCACACCGGACTTAACCCAAACACTCATTACTACTATAAGATCTGGTCATTTGACAATGATACTGAATATTCAACCGGTTTGGGAACAAGCGACTTAACCGACAATGTTGAACCAAGTAATCACGCCGCTTCATTTTCTGCAAGCTCAACTTATAAAGATATTACGTTAACGTGGAATGACAATGATGGTTTGAATAGTGCAAATGGCTTTCTAATAAAAGTAAGCACCACCTCATTGCTTTCTATCGACAACCCTTCAGATGGAATTCCGGTCAGCGATGACACGGATCTTTCAGACGGAGGTGGGACAATAAACATCTCTCATGGGGTTCAAACCTATACCTGGACAAACCTGCTTCCCGAACAAGAGTATTATTTTAAGATCTGGCCTTATGGTAACTCCGGATCAAATATTAAGTACAAAACAGATGAGACAGTGCCATCCATATCCCAAGCAACGGCCGGTCTCCCCAAGATCATCATAAGCGAAATTTTACAAAACTCCTTAGATGTAACGGATCTAAAGGGGGAATGGTTTGAATTGTATAATGCCGGCAGCACCAATATTAATATCAATGGTTGGACAATCAGTGATAACGGCAGTGATTTCCACACGATCAATAACGGCGGAGATCTTTACATTCAGCCGGGGAAATCTCTCGTATTGGGTATAAATTCTAATCAATCGACAAACGGTAATTATGAATGTGATTATCAATATAGTTCATTTAGATTAGACATTGCCGATGACGAGATCATTATTAAAAATGGTATCTTTACGATTGACAGTGTTGCCTACGATGGCGGTCCGAACTGGCCGGATCCCAACGGCGCTTCAATGGTCTTCATTGGCACGGGAAATGACGACAATAACGATTATACCAAATGGGAAACCGCGACGGAACGCGAAAGCGGTTTTGTGGGGACTACCGGTGATAAAGGTTCACCCGGTGAAAGTAGGCTAATCATAGGTATTGTGAATATTAAAATATTTCTTGAGGGTGCTTTCTAAGTTCAAAATATAATTGAAATTTTCTCTTTAAAAGCTTAGTATGCGGTTAAACTTTTTGTCTTTTGCCTTTAATCTTTATATTTACAAACAAAAGCCCCGAGCAATTCGGGGCTTTTGTTTGGTACAGCCTACGCTCTTATTATTCGGAGCTTCGGCGGACGTGGAATTGAAAATTGAAAAACATCATTGTTCTTTAATATTTTTCTAATACAAAGAAAAAAACCTCTATCTCTAGAGGGTCCCACGTACCGAAGACCAGACTTTCCCGTAGGAACCCCTTTGTGGAAACCGACCCTGCACTATGTTGTAAGCAGATGAACTCAGAACATCCTCCTACGCTACTCTTAGTAGCTTCGGAGGACAGGCCAAACATTCCCTTCGTATCCGCCAGCTGGCAGAGTAGTAAATCCTTGTTCGATATTCTTCTCCCTCTCTCCCTCTCCGTTTCTCCCATACTCCAAACCCCTTCTCCTCTTCTCTTGCCCCTAGCGGGGTCAAATATAGTAGAAACATTATCATATCCAAAAGCACATCTACAGCGTGGTTGAATAAGAGTTACAGTTGATCTCAGAACAAGGAACACTGATATGTGATTTATGAAGTAAATATTCACTTCGAAATTCACTATTCGTTAATCCTTGTTCGATATTCTTCTCCCTCTCTCCCTCTCTCCCGCTCCCCCTCTCCGTCTCTCCCATACTCCGAACTCCCCCTCCTCTTCTTACTACCTATCCCTTCTTTTCACAAACCCATATTTTCCTTGTGAAATTAGCACTTCTTCTTTTTTTAACGCTGCAATAATCTGATATTCTCAATCCTGTATTGCTGATTAAGCTTGAAATATCAGAAGTAGATACGATAACAAGTCGATTTGTGATTTCTGCTGTTGACCCAATAATATGTAAGATAATTTTATCATTTGCATAGCTGAACAAATTGTATGGCAGATCAATAATGGCGGCATCATACCTTTTGCTAATGTCTTTTATGTCGGAACAATATACATTAGCGGTATAGTTGAAGTGAGAAAGATTTTCTCGTGCATCCTTACATATCTTCTCGTTAA
>CAYTLV010000214.1:0-1990 GCA_964438445.1 uncultured bacterium
GCCTGTCGGCCGTAGCTTTAGCGTAGGCTGGAGGGGTAAATCAACGATAGCCCGGCATGGAATTCTGGGAATGTGAATTTAAATATTTTCAACCCCGAGCTTGTCGCCTGTCGGCCGTAGCTTTAGCGTAGGCTGGAGGGGTAAATCAACGATAGCCCGGTATGAAATGCCGGGAATGTAAATTTAAATATTTTCAACCCCGAGCTTGTCGCCTGTCCAGCGAAGCCTTGGCGAAGATGGGAGGGGTAAATCAACGATAGCCCGGTATGAAATGCCGGGAATAAAAGTTCAAAATAGTAACAACCCTGAGCGTAGTCGAAGGGTTGACCGTATTCAATTTTATGAAAATATCATTAAAATGTTAAATTCAATGATCATCAATGCTGATAAATTCTGCTTCAATTAACTAAGCTTCTTATCTTCTTATTTTATTGATGTAATACAAAAAGGACCATTTTCAGGTCCTTTCTTTATTCTGTATCGCTTTTAAAAAGCAAAGCGGAGGATGAGGGACTCGAACCCCCAAGCCCAAAGGGCGGCGGTTTTCAAGACCGCTGACTTACCAATTAGCCTAATCCTCCAAAGAGCCCGCTATTTTAAGGGGATTGCTGTAATTTTGCAAGAAATAATTGATATAGTTGAAGCTTGAAATTCCAAGAATTATGAATTTGTCCATTGTTTATGAAAACATTTACGGATTTTCTTATTCATTATAAAAAAATATTACCATACTGAATTAAATGTAGGGGAGGCTCTTGAGCCTCCTGTTACAAACGGGCGACTCTAGAGTCGCCCCTACATATACACCCTATTAAAATTGAAATTTATAACTTATAAGCAGTTCTTGACCTTATTAAATAAAAAGTATAAATTTGTACTTAAATTAAAGGACAGTAGTGCAAGAGAACAGAAACCCTTTTTTATCTAACAGACAAAGCGAAATACTTGGATTAATCCTTATCGTTATTTCCATTTTATTTGCATTAAGCTTGGCCTCTTATTCAATGCGTGATGAATTAATCCTGACTCACCATACTTTAATTGATAATGCAATGGGCTTCGCTGGTGTGTTAATATCAAGTATTCTCATTAAATGGGGTGTGGGCTATTTCGCTTGGGGACTGATTCCTTTGATTTTTGCTTGGGGTATATTTGTCCTTTTTAAGATAAATAATAGAATATTAAGAAGAACCACTTGGTTTGTTATGGGTCTGATCTTTTTATTAAGCATACTATTTTCGCTGGATACTGTGTCTGAAAGTATTAGACATTTTCCCCTTTTAACGGGCATGATTGCCTACTCTTTATCGGATTGGTTTGGCCTTGCTCCCACGAGCATCATTTTGATCACTTCCATTATCATACTTACCAGTGGATATTTTCGTTTTAGCTTAACAGCTCCAATTGCAAGTTTAAAAGCCGGCCGGAAGTTAAAAAAAGAGGACCTTCCTCTAAAAGAAAAGACTAATAAATTTCCAAAAATAGAAAAACGGAAAAAAGAAAAAAGAAAAAAGAAAAAAGACATTCCTGAATTACCGGGAGATATACTTGATAAGATCAGACAACCTATTAGTACATCCGAAGCTGAGACGAAAGAATCTCTTACTCCCAAGCTAGTTAAAAGGTCTGCAAAAGCAAAACTGACAAAAGATCAAATTGCGGAAGAAAACAAACCGATTGAAAAGAAAGTATTGAATAATCTTCCCTATATATTACCACCAACTGATCTTTTAGATAAAGAACCACCAAATAGTTCATTTAACGAAGAAGAATTACAGGCGAAGGCTAAATTGCTAACAGAGATGCTTCCCATTTATGGTGTTGATGGAAAAGTCGTAAGGATTTTGCCTGGACCGGTTATTACAATGTACGAAGTTGGCCTAGCTGATGGGGTAAGGGTCTCAAAGATTAATAATTTAGAGAAAGATATTGCTCGGGTTATGGCAGCCAAGCATGTGAGGATACTGGCACCCATCCCCGGAAAAACAGT
>CAYTLV010000214.1:2090-3538 GCA_964438445.1 uncultured bacterium
TTGATCCAAAGAAGATCGAGTTATCTGTTTACAAAGCACTTGAACCTTACCACTTGATCACATCCGAAGATATTGATGAATATGTCGTAACCAACGCGCAAAATGCTATTTACATGCTTCGCTCGGCACTCATTGAGATGGAAACAAGATATGATAAATTAGATGAAACTTCGGTTCGAAATATTGGTGAATATAACGAGAAAATGAAGGAAGATAAAGAGCCCATTATGCCATATGTCGTTATTGTTATTGACGAATTGGCTGAGCTCATGTCAAATCCTGCTACAAAAACAGATATTGAACTTCCTATACAGCGAATTGCTCAGATGGCCCGAGCTGTTGGCATCCATCTCGTTGTTGCCACACAGCGTCCATCAGTTGATGTTATTACCGGATTGATTAGATCGAACATCCCTGCAAGAATAGCCTTTAATGTGGCTACAAGGATCGACAGCAGGACTATTTTAGATACTGGCGGGGCAGAGACTCTATTAGGTAATGGTGATATGCTGTTTCTACCACCGGGTAAACCTACACCTATCCGTCTCCACAATGCATTTATTAATCTAGCCGAAATTAAAGCTGTATTAAAACATATTAATAAACAACCCAAACGAGAGGATGATCTGATATTACCTACATCGATCGTGCCTGAACCGGTAGACGATAATAATGGTTCCGGTAATAGGAACGATGGAAATGATGCTTTATACAATGAAGCAATGAAATTGGTAATTTTACATCAACAGGGCTCTGCTTCATTATTACAGAGAAGATTAAAGGTCGGTTATAGTCGCGCCGGTCGTCTGATTGATGAGCTTGAGGAAGCCGGAATTGTGGGTGGAAGCAAAGGGTCAAAAGCAAGAGATGTTCTTGTTGGCCAAGAATATCTTGATCACTTACTATCTATGGAAGATGGTTCTTTTGACGAGGAAGACTAATGAAAAATATCCAGAATATCTTGTACCCATATAAGAAATCTGAATTACTTGTTGATTACAATCTTCCCGATAAACCTTCAGATGTTACACTTGTTCTTGGTCATGGTAAATTCAATGATATGTACGTTGACTTGTTTAACTGCCTTAAAGACCTGCTGCCTAAGGAAAATGTTAACTTTGTTCGTTTTAATTATCCCTTCACAGAGCATGCAACACGTGTGATATCCCGTAAGAAATGTAAAATAACTTACCGGGCAGTAATTGAAGATGTTCAAAGTGAATTGCCGAATACTAAATTTCTATTTATCGGCGGTAAATCACTGAGTGCCATTATTTCTTCTCAGCTGGAAGATATTGATGTTGCCGGATATGCATTTCTCACTTATCCTTTACATCTACCGGTTATAAGAATACCCTTCACCCGTAAATCTTTGTTTAAACTAAAGAAACCGATGATGTTTGTGGGTGGTACGGAAGATAAGTTTGCTGATCGTGGTATATTGGAAT
>CAYTLV010000215.1:0-3531 GCA_964438445.1 uncultured bacterium
TTCTTTGATGATTTTAATTATACAAACTCGCAAGATACCCTCTTGTCACAACATGGCTGGACTGCTGTACACGGCACCAATGCACCCCCTTCGGGCGCGATATATTCCCGTGATCTTATTTCTTTTGGATTGGCTCAGCCAAGCTCGGATAACCGGCTCATGATTCTCAAAGCAAGAACCAATGGAAAAATAGCCAATATCGAACTCAGTCGGTTGGAAACTCCTCCGGTTTTTCGCGAAGGCACCTATGCCGCACAGTTATTTTTTGATCATGCACTTCGTAAAACCCAGGATGGGAACATTCAGACTTTTTATCTTATCTCCCCGCTTCGTTTCCCTTCGGATACTTTGTATTCTGAGTGTGATATTGAATATTTACCTTACGACGTATGGGGACAATCGGAGTATACTCACAGTTCCGTATATTTCTCTACCTGGGAAACATATCAACCTGAACCTTTTATATCGGACTATGCTTTAAATTCTCAGCAGCTCAATTTATCGGGGTGGCATATTTTAATCATCCGAATATTTGATGGCAAGGTAAGTTACTCGCTTGATAAATCCAATGAACCACTTTTTGTTCACGAATTTTCCCCCATCGGCTCCACAGTTTATCCTGAATCTTTGATACAGCTGGCTTTCGCCAATTGGATCACTTCCACGGCAGGTGAATTTTCCATCTGGCGAAAAAGTGAATTTAAAGTCGACTGGGTTTACCATGCGGCAGATACGACCCTTGATTTTATTGGGATCAGGCGACGCGTCAATGAATTGCGAAAAAGCAACATCTCATTTTTAAATGATCTTAAGAAATGATCTATATGGTTTAATTATTCTCTGGTTTCTTTTCTCTCGTATTCTTTGCCCAATTCAACAAGATGACAATAGTCAGAATCCCAACTTTTCAAAAAGATCTGTGAAACTCTTTCAGCTAGCATATCATTTTCAACAATGACACCCAGATTTCGTCCGTTATGAAAATAACTCTTCGACCAATTGGATGTCCCCAACCAAAATTCCTTGTCATCCACGACCATATATTTGCAATGCTCCACACGTGCAAAGCCGACATAGCCTTCGCTGGCTTCTGGGATAGTTGAGAATTTTATATTAATGTTGGGAATAGCATGAAGTGATTTAATGTAATCTATTCTGGGTGAATAGAAATTCCAGTCGGATAAGATCATCTCCACTTTCACACCACGAGCAGCTGCTTTGCGCAAAGCGTAATCCAACCTTCCGTACAACTCTCCCCGCGACAAAGGCGAGTAACTCAAGAGTTGTATTCTAATGCTTTCTTTTGCGGAGTTAATCAATTTTACTACCCGGATTTCATCCCAATTCTGTGCGTGGTAGATGATCTTTATATTGCTGGCAGTAGGTATAATGTTGACCTTCCCATATTCTGCATCCTTTATTTGATACATTATTAAATCCTTTGAGAGCACGATATTACTTTTCAAAGCCCCAGTATCTGCGTCCTTAGCGGACAGCGACCAATCCAACTCAAACAATTCATTGTAAAATGAAACGAGTTTTTTATTTTCAATTCTTATTCCCAATTCATGGATATGCTCCATGGCTCGCCAGTCGAAATTCTGCGACCCAATGAATATCTCTTTCCCATCGACGATGAAATACTTTGCATGCAAAACACCACCGGTAATCTCGTTTAATTTATAAACATGGACGTCAATATTAGGATACTCGTTTAAAATATCGGCAGTTTCAGGATAAGTTTTATACATATTACCGTCAACAATAAATCTTACTTTAACCCCGCGATCTGCCGCATCATAAATTGCCGCTAAAATCGGTTCGAGCACATCGCCCTCTTTATGGGAAATATAAAATTCACCGAAATCAAGTGAGTGCTTTGCAGAAGATATCATCTCAACCCATACCTCGGATGTATTGCGAATATCTTCATTATTCAGTGTGGTTTCAATGGGGATGCTTTCGACTAATTCGATCATGTCTTTGCCTTGCAGTGAGATTGATAAAAATATTAGAATTAACACACATATTTTTTTCATAATATTGCCTTTATTTATTTTCTCATTGCAGTATAAAACATTTTTTGGGGAAATAAAAGTAGAGACGCAGCAATGCTGCGTCTCTACCCATATGCGTTATTATTTATGTAATATTAATTTATTTACCTCACCAAAACCATCTTCTTTGTATCTGAATATTCACCGGCCATTATCTTGATTAGATAAACACCGGATGCAACTTGATTTCCGTTTGCATTCGATCCATCCCAGACCAAGTTGTAAAAACCCGATTCCATGTGAGAGCTCATTAATGTTTTCACTAATGCTCCTCGGATATCGTATATCTTTACACTAGCATCACAGGCTTCGGGGATCTGAAATGGGATCGTCGTGGTCGGATTGAAAGGATTGGGATAATTCTGGCTTAATTTAAATTCCGTTGGAATATCCGCAATTGCGGTCAACGGTGATTTTTCACCGATTAGTCGAATGTAAAGGGTTTTATCGCTGATCGACCATTCACTGCCATTATAGAGCCACGATGCACCGCAGTCATAGGTGTCGTAACTAATGGATACCAAGGTGTCCTGTGGTAAAAATTCCACAAGATATGAATTTGAAGCATCCAGTGTTAAAGGCACGTCAACTATATACCAGTTTTCCTGCGTTGCCGTTATGGCACTACTGGTGAAGAGCCCGGTGAGACTTTTGTCACTGGCCATAGATGATAAGCGCATTTTAAAAGTCCCGGGTTTTGCTACGTGAACTTTTATCTTTTCCACTTGCAGTACGGAGTCACTAAAATAGAATTCGTTTGCAAATGCATTTCCCGGATACCACCAATAAGAATAGTATAGAATACCCGTGTCATATGCATACTCGTTGGCCTTCAGTGATTCTCCACCTTTGATGAATACTTTTTCTGAGGGTTGACTGTTGCCCATATTATAAACTGCTTCAACATAGTACTCGCATTCGTATCCCAAATAGGTGCCCCAATCAATAAATTCTGGCGTGGTGACATAACCTAAATAATCAAAGTAGCTATCCCCTGAGAAACGACCATAAACCGCATAACCTTCCAATCTTGGTAAGACTGGAGTAAGGCTCGAAGGTGCAGGTTCACTCAGTACTTTATCAAGCTTAATTGCAACTTCGGGCTTTTCTTTTGGTAAATCCAATGATCCCTGGGGCACTTCCGATGCCAGCAATTCCTTTCCGAGATCCTTCGAGTCAACCATTATGAAGTCATCTTTTCGAATAGGTTTTCCATTGGGGGATGATGCGAATTTAAGCGGCTTCTCGTTTGGTTTTGCATCAGGATTTATGACCATCTCCGGAGCATTCTCAAAAAGATACATATCATCGATATACCAGGTCTCGCCATACCAGTCGGACCAGTCAAGCCCGTTCCATAACCAGCCTGCATAGGAATGATACCGGAACGCTATCTTAACTGTTTGACCGATATATGCGCTCAGATCCACTGTAACCCATTGCCAACCTTCCGGTACGGGATAAATACTTCTAA
>CAYTLV010000216.1:0-3527 GCA_964438445.1 uncultured bacterium
GTGTAACCTGTATGTCCATAGTTTAAATCTGACATAAGAGATCCCGCAGAAGAACCATTAATGCCCCAACCATATGCTCGACTTCCGGCAGACGATTGCAAGGTAGTAAACGGAATTACTGTACTTGAATCTACATATTGATGGCCATCAAGACGCCCAAAATTTAGCATCATTTGACAAAATTTTGCAAGATCGCCGCTGGTCGAAAAAAGTCCGGCATTCCCCGAATAACCATTAAGTCCGGCAGCAAGAGGATCATGTACTGATCCTTGAAGTGTTGCTGTGGTAGGTAAACATTCTGGATGCAAGGAATCCGCTGGACAGAACATACTGCGTGTTAAACCCATGGGATCGGTATATATCTGTTTGTAAAATTCCCACATCATCATACCGGTAGCTGCTTCAACAACTCGCATATTCATTATAAAATTCAAACAGCTATATTTATAGGTTCCCAATGATTGCGTCATGCTGATATTATATATTTTACTTAGAGTCGCCGAGCGTGTTGAGGCGGCAGATGTGTAGGCCGGCAGACCGCTGATGTGCATGAGCAAATGTTTGATCTTGATAACCCCTTTTCCATTATTATTAAATTCAGGTATCCTATCTTTTACATAATCTTCTGCTGAAACCAGCCCCGAATCAATACACTTCATCATGCACATTGATGTAGCAAAAACTTTTGTTAATGATGCCATATCAAAGATTGATAATGTGTCCACAATTGATGAAGTTGTATTATAAGTAAAATGCCCATATGCTTTATGGTAGAGGATACTGTCAGCTGTACCAACCGCTACGGTAGCTCCGGGAAAGATATGATTTTGAATGGCATTCTCTATAATAAGATCGATCTGTTCATACGGGTTTGCAGCAAGTAATGACATTGCGGTCAATAAAAAAATTAAATAACGTTTCATGACATTTCCTTTATAAAATTGCTTAGTATTATTCTGCTGATATTATGAAGAATAGAATGAAAAATCAAAGAGTTTAGAAAGAAATAATTTTATTTATGAAATATTAGAATAGATCCGGTCACTTCTTCTTTTTTTGGGGATTTTCCGGCACAAAGATCTTCTCAATACCAATATTCAGATTCTCTTCGTTTTTGAGTAGCTCTACACTTTTTTTAACGATATTTTCCTCGTATAAGATCAAGCTCAAATACAGCAGAAACATGGTCACAGTTGCTATGAACCATATCTCAAAGATGCCTGACATACCAAAAATAAGTATACTTAAAAAGCCACCCCCAACTATCACATACTGCCAAATCGCAATGATCGTACGGAGACGAGGATTTTCTTTACTGATATATCGTAGAAAAGGCTGTAATCCAAGGATCAGAAATAGTGCGTAATTGATCGCGATCAGAACGTGAACAAAATGCCAAAAGGGAAAAGTATCTTTAAGAGCCGGAATAATGGCGGTCAAAACTAAAGCAATCGAGGCATAAACGGTAAAAGTATAAGAACGCTTTTGTTTAAACTGTTCAAGACGGAAAAGAGTGACACAGGCCGTTTGTATTGCAGCTCCGGCAATGACTGCCCAAATTATAAAGATTTCTCTGTAAGTAAAAAAATTCCCGATATTACTTAGAGTATATTTAAAAGGATTTTCAAGTGTTCCGTAAATGACTGTCATGATCAATGTGATCATAAGACCGCTCATGACGATCATCCTGTTCCGCCGTTGCTTATAGAGATCACATATGACATGTAGATGAGTTTTACGAAATTTTGGATCATGGATCTTACTTTCATCCATGATCTCTTTTATACATTCAGGATCGTTCTTGCTCCGAGATTTGCTCATTTTGCTTTTCTCCTCCATTTTGAACCTTTGCCTTTATATAATAAAATATTTGGGAAGGAAATTCAAGAAATTATGTATTACTAAAACGGGAAGCCTGAATTTAGAATGCAGTAGGTAGTAGATAGAAGGAGTAAGTAATTTGAGATTTCTCCACTGCACTTCGTTCCGGTCGAAATGACATCAAATATTATTTGTGATTTATAATAAGATCTCGTCTCACGCCTGCCCTTCGTAGCCTTGGCGTAGAAGGGTCTCACGTCTATTCTTTATACCATCTGATATTGCATAGGGCAGGTAGGCGATAACAAAAAACAACAGCGCGACACCCACCAATGATAAAATATACCACGGCCAAGGACCCAAGAGATCAATGAGCGAACCACCGAGAGGAGCAAATTTCAAGAACATATAATTTGCATCCGGATGTATATAATTGATGGGAAAAATTAGTGCTGCTAAACCAGCGGTAACCAACATTACTTTGGGGATAGATGACCAACGGGGCCGCATTTTGAGAATAATAACTGCGTATAAAACACCCACGATTTCTATCGTATGAGCAGTAAAAAAAGTAATAGCCAAAGGATGTGGAAAAATATAACTCAGATTTGGAGTAAGTAAAGATTGTGATGCACCACAAAGAGCCCAAAAATAAGCTAGATTAAAAGCCCTTTGCTTGCGAGTGATCAACAAAATACCCACCATGATCATGCCGAAATTACATAGATGAAGAGGTAAACTGGTTGCAAGCGGGAGACCGAGAACAAGGCGTAAAACAGGTATCTCTAAAAAGAGATGGACAAGAGCAACAATACCTAGGACAGTGGCAACTTTATTGGCGCGTTCTTTGTCAAAAGTCTTTTTTGCAAAGATCAAAAAAGCAGCACTAACCAGTAAAATGACTAAAAGATAAATAAGATGATCTTGGCCAAACATTGGAATAGTATTTTCATAACTAAGCTGAGCGAGTCGTTCTCTCCACATGGGTCCCTCCGTGTGTGTTAAATGGGCAGAGTATTGAAAGTAGTTGTTAAAGAGACGCCACGCATGGCGTCAGTACAATATTTTGAATACTCAAATGCTCTTAGCTATTTTTGTCAGTGGCTCTGTGTAATAAGCATTGACAAATGATTATATGTTTTTATATGCGTTTACTTCATATTCTGTAAACAAGTCGATATCATTGATCGGACGGTTTTTAATATCCAATTTATATGTTTCACAAATATTTAAATGGGTGATCCTGTCGATCAATTCTTGTGATGCTCCTTTTAAGCGTAATGTACGTATGAGTGTTGGTAAAATCGGGAATCCCGGGATCCCGGAGGCATAAGGAGATCCCAGCTTTTCTGACAAACGATGAGGCGCATGATCGGTCTCTATCCAGTCAATACGTTCATTAAGTAGCATTTGACATAATTTATCGCGAGCTTCTTTGCTTCTTAAGGGTGGATTCATTTTCAAAAGAAGACCATCATTTTTCTTCATCATCATATCGTACAATAAAACATGATGAGGCGTTACACCGCAAGTAAGCCGGAAACTTACATGTTTTCTGGCTTTTTCAAGAACTTCCACACTTTCGGGGAGCGAAATATGGCAAATGTGTAGAATTCCAATAAATCCTGCTTTATCTGCAAGATCGATCATGTTTTTTATGGAATTGATCTCTGCAATGGGTGGTCGTGCTTGAGTGTGAGTGAACG
>CAYTLV010000217.1:0-3516 GCA_964438445.1 uncultured bacterium
CAAAAGAATTTTTATATTCCTGATCTTCCAGAATCTCCTTGTGGACGCTATGATAAATGTCCACATTGTGAGAAGGCTATGAGTATGATCTCCCCGGAAGATGTAAAGCAAGCGGCTTTAGATATATTAGATAAGGAGGGAACAGATGGCTGTTAGAGTGACCGCAACAGAAGTTAAACAAATTATTGACACTGATCTTACTGACGTAGTGGTGGATGCGTTTATTCTTGGTGCTAATGTTACCGTGACTGAAGTGCTTGGGAGTGATACAAGTATTACGGATGCGCATAAAAAAGAAATAGAAAGGTGGTTGGCTGCACATCTGCTTGCAGCAACTCGGGAACAACAAACACAAAAGGCCGGTGCTGCTGGTGCAAGCATAACATATCAGGGGCAAACAGGCATGGGCTTGAATTCAACTTTATACGGCCAACAGGTTCTGGCATTAGATACCACGGGAAAAATGGCTGGAGCGATGTCAAAGCAGCGTGCTTCTATCTCAGCCGTGGAGAGTTTTGATTAAAAACGCATAGTTGAGTGGGCGTTTACGCCTTTAGAAACGATTGTATTTATTGGGGACTTATAAAGGGGTATTATGGCGAAAGCAATTGAGAAATTTCTATTAAAAGTTAGTGTTCAGACCGCCATATATTGGGGTTCACCTACCAATAATGGGTATGGCAAAATTACTTTTGATACTCCTGTAGAAATTGCGGTTCGTTGGGATGCTTCCGATAGAGTTCTTACCTCTTTCACAGGGGCACAGCATGTTAGTCGTGCAGAGGTAATTGTAAATCAGGATATGGATGAAGAGGGGTATTTATATCTGGGAGTTTTAGAAGGCTTGACAGATGCCCAGAAAGCTGATCCGAAATTGGTACCCGGGGCATATATGATAATGCGATTTGATAAAGTGCCTATGATTTTTAAAACAGATGAGTTTGTGCGGAAGGCATATTTATGAGCACGGTAATAGAAAAACAAAGCTTGCGCAAAGTAATGGTAAACCTTAATAAAGAGATTAAAGGAATTGAAAAGCGTACAATGAAAGGGTTTATCGAAGGCGCCATGATAGTTAGGAAAGACATGGATAAAACACCGCCATTGATTCCTATTGGTGATACAGAAAATCTTAGGGGGAGTTGGTTTACTGAGTCTGTATACCAAGGGAAAAATCCTGTTCTTTTTTTAGGTTTTCAGGCAGATTATGCTTTATATGTGCATGAAATGTATGGGCCTACTAAAGCAGCAGATGGAAAAGTACATTTTCAACGACCCGGGGCAGGAGCAGGGTTTTTTGTGGGATCATTAAAGCGAAATAAAAGGAAAGTGCTAACTGCTATTAAGAATGCTACAAAGGTGAAAAAATGAACCCAACATCAAAAGATCTTTGTGCTTTATTAGCGGCGGAATCTGATTTTGGATTAACTCTTGGGGAAGATTTATTTGCTGGAAAAGAACCAGCCACTCCAAACGATTGCGTAACAGTATTTGATATTCCTGGAGATGCACCATTGTTAACATTAGACGGGAAAGTTGCTGAGGGGGCATCATATAATCCGTCTATCCAAGTACGTGCAAGAAACAATGATTATTTAGTAGGATGGGGATTGATTCATGATATACAGTTTTTTTTACATGGTCTTAATAATTTTACGGAAGGGGGCGCCACATATTTACTTATTCAGAGTGTAGATGAGCCAGCTTTGCTTGATTGGGATGAAACTAATCGGGCACGATTTATTGCAACATTTTCAATAAAAAGGAGGTAAAATATTATGGCAGCTGTAGATGGAGTTACAGGAGTTGGAACCGTATTTCGTCGGTGGAATTCTGCGACGAGTGCATGGGTAGTTATTGCGGGTATTACAAATATAGGTGGGCCATCCGCAACCCGAAAAACGCATAACACCACGGCCTTGGACACAGCCGGTGGGTATGAAACATTTATTACTGGTTTTAGGGATGCTGGAGAAATTACATTGTCAATGATTTTCAATCGCACTGAGTATGATACGATGCTGGATGATTTTGAAGACGAAGATGCTCAGAATTATGAAATTGTCCTTCCGGATGATGATGTTACATCAATTGAATTTGAAGGACTGGTGACAGGTATTCCATTGACAATTCCGGAATCACCAATCACGTTGGATGTTACTATTAAAGTCACCGGTGCTATTACGGTGAATTCTGGCAGTTATAGTGGTTCCCCTGCATAATGTGTAGAGGGCGCTAATTAGATCGACAGTTATAAGATAGTATTTATTAATTAATTTTTACAGGAGAAAATAAAATGACGGTATTAACGCGCGAAGGTTTATTGGTAAAAGAAGAATTAACTACACAAAAAGTTGAATTGGGAAAAGATATTTGTGTTTATGTCCGGCAAATGACGGGCCGGGAACGGGATCGTTTTGAACAAAGTTTATTCAAAGAAGCGAAGGATGCAAAGGGAAACGTTGAACTTGTACGGTCCCTTGAAGATTTTCGAGCAAAGCTGGCTGTAAATACTATTTGTGATGAGAAAGGGAATAACCTGTTACAACCTGGAGATGTCGCAACACTTTCCAAGCATATGAGTGCGGCCAAGTTGGAGTTGATTATCAATGCTGCGCAAAAATTGAATAGAATCTCCCAGGAAGACAAAGAGAATTTAGTAAAAAACTCCGAAGCCGCCCAGAGCGTCGCTTCTATTTCAGACTCTGCCAAGAGTTAGGATATCCTCATCCAGATTATTTGTTGGATGATCTGACATCTGAACAGATTAGTGAATGGGTGGCTTATGATCGACTTGATCCTATCGGGCCAAAAAGAAATGATTATGGCTGGGCAATGTTATGTTCTGTAGTGACGAATCTTGTGATGGATATATATTCAAAGAAGGGTTCCCAACCGAAACATGTTGCACCCGCGGATTTCTTGCCTGATTGGGATGGAAGCAAAGAAAAAATAAGTAAGAAACCGCAAACAGTGGAAGAGCAGAAGGCATTTTTGTTAAGATTTGCGGCAAAACACAACAAAAGGAAAAAGCATGGCTGATTTAGGAAGTTCATATGATAGTGGTATTTATGTTATAACAAACTTATTGAATGCCAAGAAATATATTGGGAGTGCTGTTAATCTTAAAAGAAGAAAAGAAGAACATTTCTCTTCTCTTAGAAATCACTCACATTTTAATAGGCATCTTCAGTCTGCTTGGAATAAGTATGAAGGAGAAAATTTTAGATTTAGACCACTTCTCTAGATTGGAGGAAAATTAATTTGGCAGATCTCGGCACGCTCGTTACCTCGTTCGGAGCAGACCTTGGACCACTAAAAAAGTCTACTCTTACAGCAGAAAAGGAATTCCAAAAGATACAGTCAAGGGGCGCAGCATCATCTCAAAAAGTAACAAGAGCTTTTAAAAGAATGTCGGTTGCTGTTGTCGCCAAAATTGCTGCAATAACGCTTGCCACTGTAAAAAGCGTAACAAAGTTTGGGGAATGGGAAGTTGCTCTGAATAGGTTAGGGAAT
>CAYTLV010000218.1:0-1743 GCA_964438445.1 uncultured bacterium
GCTCCTATGGAGCTCATTATTTTATGTAATCACATATCTACAAAGCTTTCGTCCCAACGGGACTATTGTTCAACCTCTCCACTCTGCTCGGGGTTGTGGTTTTTTAAATCTCAAGTGTCCCGGCATTTCATGCCGGGCTATTATCTTTAACCCCTCCCATCTTCGTGCAAGACTACGCTGGGCAGGCGACATGCTCGGGGTTAATGCCTTACTTTTACCTTTTACGACTGCTCTCCGTATACGCCAGTCGACGGAGCTGGAGGGTCTTACACTTCACGAAATTATTAATTGTCCTTTGCCTGTCCTCCGAAGCTCGCAGAGCGTAGGGGGATCAATTGTCAATTGATTAGGGTCGTTTCATCGCATGCTTGAACGCAAAGATGGACAAAACAAACAATACCACTGCATAGATCAATACGATAAAAAATGAGCGGCTGTATTCTGCAAATGCCAAGCCATTCAGAGCAGCGCGAGATGCATCGACTGCATGCGCAAAGGGTATCGCGTACCCGACCTTTTCAAATATACCGCCCACCATGTGTAGATCCATCCAAGCACCACAAAAGAGGCCGATCATGGTGACCAGTAATGCTCCGACACCCGCAACCTGATTTTCCGTCAGCAAAGCTCCAATGATCATCCCTAAACTAACACAAACCAATTCGGTAAGTAAAATGATGAGTATGACTATCAGCAAATTCTGATAAACAGCGCCGAGAAGTGCCCCGGCAATAAAAACCACCGCCGTTTGCATCAATGCGAAGGGAAAGAACGGGATCATATATGACAAGATATAATCACTTGCTTTCAGAGGTGTGGTGAACAAACGGATCAGGAAAGCATTTTTCTTATCTTTCGATAATAGCATAGCAGAAAACATTATAGTAAATGCCAAACCAAAGATCACAACTCCGGGAACCAGCACTTGTGGCGAGAACATTTCCAAAGGTTGGCGTTTATTCATAGATGCAAAGAGCAAAAGCATGACCAAAGGCATGACCACTCCCAATAGCATAGAAACGGGATCACGATAGACTTCTTTCATATTACGGTCGGCTAGTTTTGTAAATTTCATACCGACACCTTCTCTCCTGTTAATTTCAGAAATACTTCATCGAGAGTCGGTTCCTCCCAATTGATCCCGGTGATCTTTACTTTGTGCTTTTTTAATATATCCGTTATAAGATAAAGATCGGGAGTTGCACAACGGATTATAAGTCCGTTTGTGTTAAAGCTAGCGTCCATGCCGGTCTTCTTTAATTCATCTATGCATTCCTGTGTGACATTATCCGAATCCACATTGATATTCTTTAGAGTGGTATGAGCTTCTTTTAATTCTTTAGCTGTACCTTGAGCAATAATATTGCCTTCTTGAATGATAGCGATATGATCGGCCAGACCATCTGCCTCTTCAAGGTAATGCGTCGTTAAAAGGATGGTCTTCTCACCTTTTAATTTTTCTATATAATTCCAGACCGATTTACGTGCAGCCGGATCAAGTCCGAGCGTTGGTTCATCAAGGAAAAGGATCAGCGGATCGGACATCATGGCCATAGCAATACTCAGGCGTCGTTGAAGACCACCGGAAAGCTTTCTGGTTTGATCCTTTCGTTCTTCCAGTCCCATTAGTTCCATTAATTCCTGCGCCCGTTTATGGGATTCATCTTTTTTAAGACCAAAGACGCCACCCATCAATAAAAGGTTCTCTTTGACAGTCAGGTGTCCGGTAATGGCGGTTTCCTG
>CAYTLV010000218.1:1843-3515 GCA_964438445.1 uncultured bacterium
TCCAATAAAGACGCATCCCCGGCACTATAGATCAAAATGATCTCACCGGGTAATGTCATAACTTTTTTAAGATCTTCCATCTGATTTTTGACCTTGTCTTCCTCACTTTCTGGAATAAATCCGGTAAATAAAATTGCAGATGGTTGCATATTGCCGCGAACAGCTTCGAGAGGATCTTCACATGGCAAAACAACAATTTCGGCTTCAATACGTGATAAAGTCAACATTTCGGAAATTTCGCTCCTGAGATTGTCTACATCGGCTTTCGGGGCGACTGTTCGCAAAATACGCAATTGTTTTCCTCGCCACTCTCTATTCTGTTTCAACAAAAAACCCATTAATAACGATAAAGGACCATTCGTAGAGTCATTCCACCAAATATTGATCTCGCCTTTTGGGACCGTCCAATTATCCTGTTCCTGCTCTGAGCGGACAACTACTACCGAACGATGCATATGTTTAGCCAGATCCAGGATCATTGAAAATACACCAATTTTATCCGTTTTCTGTGTCCAGCCCAAGAGTAGGGTATTCGGACGCAAACCACCGATCCCATGGACCTGAAGCAAAGCTTTCAATCCAGCCGTAAAATTTTCATCAACGACGACAACAGGGAAAGCCGGTAATTTTTCTTTAATAATGAATTTTCGCATGAGTTTTTCGGCTTCATCACGGTGAACATAGCGATTTTCCAGTTCACCCGTCATGATTTGAGCCAAAGAGACAATCCCACGATCAGCAGAAAAAAGGCATGCATAATGGACCAGATTAGATCTATTCCAAGCTCCCCCAGTAAGGGTCAAAATGGAAGGTCTCCAATTCTTGGGATGATATTTTTCCTGTTCGAGTTTTAATAAAGCATTACGGGCTCTCTGGAATGCAAGACCGGATGTCATATCGCCCCACGAAACCATGATCTCTCGACGAAGAATATAAAAATACATCGCAGTTACAAGGACGGTTGAAATTAAGGCCCACAAGGGAGAGATCAGGAACATAACCGCAAAACATCCAATAGCTCCCAAGAGAGGAATTGACCAATGCCATATTTTGAACATGGGTCTAAAACTCGGATTGTTCGAGATGATCTCAAAGAAACATGCTGAATTAGTTGTTCCATAGGTGATCAAGAAAAACATCGTAATAATTGGTGCTATGGTATTAAGATCACCAACAAATATTCCGAGCGATGAAATAATAAAGGTCAATATGATAGCACGTTTTGGTTCATTGGCCGGTCCGCTTCCTTGCTTAAAATAACTGACTCCTGAGATAATGTTATCTTTTGCAAATGCTTGTAAAATACGTGGCGCACCCATCATGGACCCGAGTGCTGAAGACAAGGTCGCGGCGAATACGCCGGCAAAGATCAATGCTCCACTCCAAGCCGTATCTTTCATAACAAAACCATCACCCAGAAGTGTTTCGCGTGAATTGCTCATTGCGAGTAAAACAGCGATTATCACATAGAGAACAGCCGTAAAACCAATGGCAGATAAAGTGCCTCGTGGTATGGCTTTTCTTGGTTCTTTTAAATCTCCCGACATATTCACACCGGCCATAATACCGGTTACTGCCGGAAAAAACAGGGCAAAGATAGTGAAGAAATTATTACCTTCCGTCCAGGCGGGTCGTAAATTCATTTGCAAGAGCTCCGGAGAAGCATTCTTAA
>CAYTLV010000219.1:0-3488 GCA_964438445.1 uncultured bacterium
TATGGATGTGTAACGTTAAAGGGGTGGTCATGAGTGCCGTCATACCTATCGCCAAACCAAGCGCATTGGTCATGATCGGTCGTGCAGCATAATCAAAGGCCAAGTTGACATCTTGTAGTTTTAACGCAACTGATGTTAGATGAATGGCATAATCGACGCCGATACCAACCGTAATACTGAAGATCATGGCTGTCATCACAGTCAGTGACATTCCGGAAAGCCCAAGAAAACCGTAAAGGAATGATGACGTAACCAGAATAGGAATAAGGGATATTAGCACAGGCACGATCTTCCTGAAGGTAATGAAAAGCAAAACGAACATAATGCCCAGAGCCATGATCAGTGTATTCTTAAGATTGTTCACCATGTTTTGGTTCAGTTCGTCCATGATAAAACTCATGCCGGTAATGGCAATAGAGGTATTGGGAATTTGAATATCGCTTACCATTTGCTTCATGGCGGACAAACTTTCATGATGAATTTCAGACGGCAAAATGGTGATCTTTGCGGCATTTTGTTTCAGGTCAAGCATATGTTCAAGCGGGATGCCTTCTTGTGCAATTAGATCAGAGATGATTTTTTGATCCGAGGACATCATTCTTAACATGCGCATCATGGGTTGACTAAGGATCTTATCAACAACATCATAGGGGGATATAACTTTCCCATATTGGCTCAGGCTGTCCGTAAACTGATGTATTTCTGTTTTCAATTCCTTGTCCAAAATATCATTATCATGCTGGATGAAAACGTATGAAGGCATGCTCCCGCCGTGTATTTCCGTAATCGCTTTTGCACTTTGATAGACATCTGTACTTTTCTTGAACATCGATAATTGATTGAAATCGGTTTTGACTTTAGAATATCCGAAAATACTAACAGCAATTATGATAATGGTAATGAGTAGAGCTGGCCAACCCCAGAGTTTTTTTAATCCCGCTCCGCTGATTCTTGGTTCCGTGCGTTCGGCTTTAAAGCTTACTTTATTAATCAGGAAAAGAGGCAGAATAAACCAGGTTGCTAATCCTGCAAAAGCAATTCCGGTTGAAGTGAAGATAGCAAGTTCTCGGACAGCACTTGTATCCATGATCAGTAATGATAAAAAACCGCCGATGGATGTTATGGTCGTGATGATCATAGGAATTCCCACCAGTTCCAATGTGCTTTCAACAGCCTTTTTCTTTTCTTTGCCCTTAGCACGTGCGTCAAGATAATGTGATACGAAATGCAAACCGTCCGCGCTTCCGATAATGATAGTAAAGATTGGGGCGATCGCCGTTATAATAGATACTTTTCCGCCGATCCACCCCGCAAGCCCTAGCGTCCACAATGCGCCGACCACAGCAGGTAGTACTGACATAAAAGTTGCTTTAAAGGAGCGCATTTGCATTCTGAAGACGAAAAATATCAGTCCGATGGCTAAAAAAGGAAGATAAAACAGGATTTGAATAATAAAATCGATCAACCGTTTCTGCATGAACGAAGTTCCTGAAATGTCATAAGTCATTCCGGTATTTTTGATCAATGATTCAATATGCATTATCTGTTTGCGGCTCAAACTGCTGTCTGCCACTACGGACATGAATACTTCCCATTCGCCATCATGAAGGATCAAGGAAGATATTTCACTCATAAAACCACTGTCTTTGATCTCGCCGTTCATGACGGGACTCATAACATAAGCAATACCGGGCAGGGATTTCAGGGTGTCGCTAAGCGTCACAATAGAATTTGAGGTGCTTTCATCCAGTGAATCTTTTTGAGTATGCAGGACGATGAGCATTTCATCACCACTTTTAAAAACTTCGTTCATCTTATCGAAAGAGTCCTTTACTTCGGACTTGTTCGGCATAAAGATCATTATATCCGGATTGAGCTTCAATTGAAAAAGTCCGGCAATGCCAAGAAGCATGAGTAAAACAAATATTACAAAGAATGGTTTGTTCTTTTTTTCGATGATAGTGGTGAAGTTTTGATAATTTGACATTGGATAATTTTATTTATGAGGTTTATTCAAAAAGGCGACTCTAGAGTCGCCCGTACATTTGCAGGAAGAGTCAATAAAAAGTCGATAAGTCGAGTGTTGAATTTGTGAACTTTGTTCCTTGGCGATGCGTTTTCATTGTGATCTTTTTTACCTTTGCGGTTAAAGAATTTCTTCTTTGTGCCTTTCCAACTTCGCTAAAGCTACGCTGGACAAGTGTGTGAGGTCTTATTGCTTAAACTTCTTCAATACACCCAACAACTTTTCAATATCTTTATCACTATGCGCCGATGAAAGTGCAAATCTAAAATAATCAGGTTTTTCAGGGTAGCTAATAAGGGAAGGATAAATGTTTGCATTTATCAACAGGTCACGAAGTTTGTCGACGTCCTTGGGCTTGTCAATAATTATACTAATGGTGGGCGAGGGAATGACGGGTACGTCATATCCCAGTTTAAATAAATACTGTTTAGCTTTCAAACTGCGCTGTTGAAGATCGGTGATCAATTCTGTGTTTTTCTTAAGAAGTTCAAGCGAGGTGATAGCGGCCGCTACCATAGGCAAAGGCATAGCGGATGTCGTGGCATAAGCAATAGTATCTCTTACTGCGCGAACACATCCCGCTAATCCCGATACGAATCCACCCGATATACCGACGGCCTTAGAAAGAGAGCCGGTAATCAAAAGATGTTTTTTACTGATATTGAAATGTTCAACTGCACCTCGTCCGTGATCACCCAATATTCCGATCGCATGAGCATCATCAATTATCAGAGCACCTTCATATTTTTCAACGATATCAGCATAATCTTGTAGTGGCGGTAGAAAACTGTACAACCCATCCGTGATAATACAGGGTTTTTTACTATGTTCTTTAATGTGTTTGTCGAGTTCTTTAATAGCTTCGGGAATCACAAATTTGGGCAAACCGCTCATTTTTATAGCTGCTTTAAGACTGGGATGACATTTGGGATGATAATAACAGACAATATCTTTGTCCGCAAAAACCTCAAATAAAGCCAAATTTGCCATGTAGCCGGTAGGAAGTAAAGCCGTCGATTCTGTTTGTAAAAAATCGGAAATGGTATTTTCCAATTGATTATGTAAAGGGTGGTTTCCTGTAGTAACCCGTGAACCACCACAATTCAAACCAAATTTGTCGGTCGATTCTTTAACGGACTGTTTAACCTTTGGATGTTGCGAAAGACGATGATAATCATAACCACCAAAAAAAAGATATTTCTTATCGTTCCAAATGATATGAACCAGATCAACAGGTTGCAAAATGGGTGCGGGCATATAGTACTTCCTTATTCCTTAATGCATGTAATATATTTCGAATAAAGTATAAAGGCAAAGGGCAAAAGGCAAAAGTGTTCGTAGAGTTCAACCCCTCGACAAGCTCGGGGTTGGAGGTTTGTGATATACATGTGCCCGGGGTTTCACCCCGGGTTAGGTCCGGTTTAACCCTTCGACAAGCTCAGGGTTACTGGCATAACCCCGA
>CAYTLV010000220.1:0-3464 GCA_964438445.1 uncultured bacterium
CATGAGTATTTACGCAAGCAAGGTGTAAAGCAAGAATTGATCGATCAGTTAGAGCTTCTTGGAATATCATCTATTGGGAATCTTGTGGGAGCTATTAAATTTGCTAAATATTATGAATTGACCGAAGATGATATTGTGACAACGATCTTTACAGATTCCATGGAGCTTTATGGATCACGTATCAAAGAATTAAGAGAAGAGCGCGGTGCATATGTTTACGATAATGCCGTTAAGGATTATGAATTGATCAACAATATTACGATCGATAACATGTTAGAATTGGATTATTACGCCAAGAAACGTATTCACAATTTAAAATACTATACCTGGATCGAACAGCAAGGCAAGGATCTTAAAGAACTAAATGCACAGTGGTATGATCATGAAGAATATTGGCCGGCAATTCATAAATTAGTGCCCAAGATCGACGATTTGATCAACGCTTTTAACGAAGAAGCATTAAAATAAATTATTGAAGAAAGGTTTTGGAACAGATATGACATCATCAATACTTATTAGCAATCCGCTACTTTGCTGTCGCATGAAAAATAATGTGAATGAAAAGGACGCACTTGATACATTCCACGGTGGGCACATTTACATAGAAGATAATATCATTGTGTCTGCGGGACCGGAGGAGTTTAATGGAAAAGCAGACAAGGTGATCGATGCTAGTCGTATGTTGGTATTGCCGGGTTTTGTAAATACACATCATCATTTCTTCCAAACGCTGACACGAAACATATTTTCGACCCAAAAAGCCAAATTGTTTGATTGGTTAGTTACCAACTATGAGATCTGGCGCGGTATCAGCAAAGAAGCTTTTTATGTCAGTGCAAAAGTTGCCATGGCGGAACTGCTAAAATCCGGATGTACGACCACATCAGATCATTTATATCTTTTCCCGAACACGACGGAATCCACGTTAATTGATAGTGAGATAAATGCCGCACAAGAATTGGGCATGAGATTTCAGCCGACACGCGGTTTTATGTCGCTGAGCAAAAAAGACGGCGGCTTACCACCGAAAGATGTCGTTCAGAGCGAAGAGATGATTTTTGAAGATATTGAACGCTTGGTCAAGGATTATCATGATGCCTCTTTCGGTTCGATGTTAAAAATATCACTGGCGCCTTGTTCTCCTTTTTCAGTTACAGCTGAATCCATGCGAAAAACAGTTGATGTAGCCAAGAAACATAATTTACAAATTCACACCCATCTTGCCGAAACAAAAGACGAAGAGAGCTTTTGCATTGAACGCTCGGGTGAACGACCCTTTGAATTTATGAAGACATTAGGTTGGATTAGACCCAATGCCTGGTTTGCACATTCTATATTTTTAAATGATGAAGAAATCAAAGACGCTGGTCGTGTAAAAATAGGAGTATCTCATTGCCCTTCATCCAACATGCGTTTGGGTTCCGGAATTGCGCGCATCAAAGAAATGCTTGAAGCCGGCGTTCATGTCAGTGTTGCTGTTGATGGTTCTGCCTCAAATGACTCATCAAACATGCTTGTTGAGGTCAGGAATGCCATGTTGCTTTCAAGATTACGCGAACAAAAATATTGGTTAAATACCGAAGAAGTACTTTGGATGGCAACAGTAGGAGGCGCCAAAGCCTTAGGTCGGGATGATATTGGACAGATCAAGGCGGGTAAATGTGCTGATATCAATTTGATCAATATGGACAAATTGGAATATTCGGGAGCACTTCACGATCCTGCTGCCGCGATTGTTTTTAATGTAGCCATGAGTCCTGTTGACCATGTGATCGTGAATGGAAAACATATCGTTGAAAATGGTCAGATTGTAGACCTGAATGAACTTGAACTTGTTAAGAGACATCAAAAAATATCAGCTGACTTGATCGATGCGGCAGAGAAGAGATTGCCGCAGAGATTGAAGAGATAAATAATTAAATAATCAATAAGTCGATGAAAAATAAATGTAGAGACAAGGCATTGCCTTGTCTCTACTGCAGTAGTATTTAAAAATTCATTGGAACAATTGCCCTCTCCCATTCATATACGACAACGATTGAATAGGAGAATCAATATGAAAAAATGGATATCATTTGCCTTGATCGTTGTGATGTTAGCTCCTCTTGGGGCCCAGGATCTTAAAAATATCAGCAACCAATTTATTGAAGTAACGGAAAAAGTTAGCCCTTCTGTTGTAACCATAACGGCTCAAAAAGTAACTAAAATTAAAAATCCTTTTGGGGATCTTGATCTCCCTTTTGAATTTTTTGGATTTAACTCACCCAAAAAAGAACAAGAATATCGATCATCTGCGCTGGGTTCCGGTGTGATCGTAAAAGACGGATACGTGATCACGAACAACCACGTGATCAAAGATGCCGAAGAGATCAAAGTAGTACTGTCCGATAAACGCGAATATAAGGCCAAGCTTATTGGCGGCGACTCAAAAACCGATATTGCCATTTTAAAAATTGAAGAAAAGAAACTTCCTGCGGCTAAACTTGGAAATTCAAACGAATTACGTGTCGGCGAATGGGTTCTGGCAATCGGCTCACCATACTCGGCAAGATTAGGCAATACAGTTACCCACGGTATTATTTCTGGATTAGGACGATCCGGGATGCAACTCAGTACCTACGAGAGTTATATTCAAACCGATGCACCGATCAACCCGGGAAATTCCGGAGGTGCACTTGTCAATCTCGACGGCGAAGTCATTGGTATTAACTCTGCTATTTTAAGTCGAAGCGGCGGTTCAAATGGAATTGGTTTTGCAATTCCAATTGATCTTGCAAAAAAAGTTATGAACGATATTATCAAAGAAGGTCGGGTCATCCGCGCCTGGTTGGGTGTAAGTATTCAAGAGCTGAACCAGGATCTTTCGGAGTCCCTTGGAATTGATGATATTGAAGGCATTCTTATCTCCGATGTTGTCGAAGACAGTCCCGCAGAAGCGGCAAAACTTCAAGCCGGTGATGTGATAACCAAAGTTAATGATGATAAAGTCAACAATCCCTCTGAGCTACAGATCAATATTTCATCGCGTTCACCGGGAGAAAATGTAAAATTAACTATTGTCCGCGATAAAAAAACAAAAACGATCTCTGTCAAATTGGATGAATTGCCGGGTGAAAAAACCATAATAGAAAATGTTGATGAGAACATTGATATTGATCTTGGCTTTTCTGTGCTGGCAAACAACGCTGAGATCGCTCAAGAATATGGACTTGACTCAAAGAAAGGTGTCGTGATCGTTAAAGTAGTTCCAAATTCCGAGGCATATCAAAAAGGACTTCGTGTCGGAGATCGTATCGTTACGCTTGAGGGCAAGATAGTCAGTGACATAGATGATTTTAAAAATGTCTTCAATAAGATCGAAAAAAATCAAACCGTTTTGATTTTGATTGAAACAAAAAACGGTACAAAACGTTTCATAACCACAAAAGCAAAATAGCAACCTCCTTAAGCTATATCCTATCTAA
>CAYTLV010000221.1:0-1605 GCA_964438445.1 uncultured bacterium
TTGAAATATATTTCTGAGAGTTATCAAGAATTTTGGGTGTAAGAACGACGTTACCCGGTTTGTAAACGCCATGGACATTACCAAAAGCTGCTGCAATGGTAAACATGGGACTGATCGCGCTTAGTGCTTCATAGGCCATATTTACGTCAGCAGGTTGGCTGTAAAGTTCTGAGTTGTCGACACTGTTGTTGTCAACACCATCTTCTTCACCGCCGGTTACGCCGAGTTCAATTTCAAGCAACATATCAATTTTTGACATGCGTTCAAGATATTTTTTACTAATCTCAATGTTTTCTTCCATGGGCTCGGCCGAAAGGTCGATCATGTGTGAAGAGAACAGAGGTTCGCCGTGTTCTTTGTAATAGGCTTCACCTGCATCAAGGAGTCCGTCGATCCAGGGTAGAAGTTTCTTTGCGCAATGGTCTGTATGTAAAATGACTGGAACACCGTAATGTTTAGCCATTTCGCGAACATGATATGCACCGGCTATAGAACCTGCAACAGCAGCTTTTTGATCAGTGTTATCCAGCAATTTCCCGGCATTAAAAACTGCGCCGCCATTTGAAAATTGGATCATGATCGCTGATTTAGCTTCTTTGGCAGCTTGTAACGCTGCATTGATTGTACTTGAGCTGATAACGTTGACAGCAGGAAAAGCAAATTTGTTTTCTTTTGCGTACTCGAAAACGTCCAATAGGACCTTTCCCGTTACAACGCCAGCTTTTAAATTAGGTTTAGTTGACATATAAATGCTCCTTTATTGGTGTTCTAATTCCAATGTAATGGTTTTTATTTCGCGTATCTGGGACGGTCCGTAGTATTGGATCGGTCCAGAATACATGTATGATGTTTCAATTGCCCATTTGTCGCGATTGGCTGTAAAGGTCTTGAAAGGCAGACCATCCAATTCAACAAGAGCTTTTTTAATAACGGGTTTATCTTCTCCATGACGGCGCTCCATATTCATCATTTGCGTTATGGGAATACCCCCGGGTATCCAGTTTTTGGCCTCATCTTTTAGATTGCGTACAGATGACATATACCCTGTGCATTTGTTTTCCGCGAGAAGTGAAGCGGTATAACCAAGGGCATAGGTATAATCTGCATCAAAATTTGAGGGGAAAGAACAACGACCTTCATAACCAAAGAAATGGGTGTGAGTTTTAAAGCTACCATGATATTTCCCTTCGGCTTTCAGGAGCTCAAGTTGTTTTCCGATCATATAGACCAACAGTTTATCAGTCTCAATTAGGGATACTTGTACATTGCCGTGAGGGTCGCGCTCCATAATTAGCTGCTCTGCGATCCGTTTGGGTAATGACCTATAAAGTGTTGCCGTATCATTCTGTAGTTTATCTAGAATATAGTTTCTTTTGGTATCTGTATCTTTGATCTCATTGATCTCTGTTTTATTGGCTGCCATCAGGTCATTTAATTCGGAGATCAAGCTTTTCATTTCAGGAATAAATTCGATCAAACCCTCCGGAACGATCAGGGTACCGAAATTTTCTTTATTGTTGGAACGCTTAACGATTACTTGGGTCAATTCATCAACGATCTCATGTAAGGTTTGCTTTTTAGCTTCAACCTCTTCAGAAATAATAG
>CAYTLV010000221.1:1705-3451 GCA_964438445.1 uncultured bacterium
GTATCATGCTGAGCAAAGTATTCGGCCAGTACGGCTGCATTGGTGTTGGAATCATCTCCGCCAATAATGACAAGAGCTTCAATTCCCAATGCTTTGCAGTTCTTAGCTGTTGTTTCGTACTGTTCGGTAGTTTCAAGTTTTGTGCGACCTGAAGCGATCATGTCAAAACCACCTGTATTGCGATATTCGGCAATATAATTCGTATCCAATTCACGGTAATTATTGTCGGTCAGACCGGAAGGACCACCCAGGAATCCATAAAGTTTAGAATCGGTGTGACAGGCTATTAAACCATCGTAAAGGCCGGCGATCACATTATGTCCGCCTGGTGCCTGTCCACCTGATAGAATAACACCTATATTAAGGGGTTTGAACTCAGTATTTTCAGTTGCTTCAAAACCGATTGTCGGCATGCCGAAAGTTTTTGGGAACAATGTTTTGATTTTATCTTGGTCAGCAACGGAAGAACCGGCTTTACCATTAATAATCTTAACCTTAGGACCATTAAGAAAAACGGACGGTAGCTTTGGTTGATATCTTGTTCTCGCTTTATGTAATTGTGAGAATTTTTTCATTAATAATTCCTCTCTTTAAGTGCGGTTTAATATAATAAAAAAATGTTCCGATTGTTATAACATTGTAAGAAAAATAAGGCGAAATATTGAAGAGTTGAAAAGATGAAGAGTTGATAGTTAATAGTTGATAGTTGATGAGTCGAAAAGTCTATGAGGTGAACGGGAGTCAGGAGTCAGGGGTCGGGATGACAGACTTTTTATCGTTATTCTCTTCGCTGAAGCTTCGAAGAGCAGGCATCGTTTATAGTTTATAGTTCCTCGTTTATCGTTTATCCGTGTCTTCTATTTCTTTGTGGAAATAAGTTTTTAGTGGCTTAGTGTACTTTGCGCCTTTGTGTGAGGTCTTATTCCCCAATATCCCTAAGTTATCCACTTTTTTTTGTAAAATTCTTTTAATATCAAGGAAAAATAATCTACTTTACAAGGATTGTAAATATTATGAGGAAATGAATGATAAAAAACAAGATATGTCTACTATTATTTGTATTTATTATCCCCTTGTGTGCAGGGGAATTGATGTATAATGATATGTTTGCTTTGGATCAGATCAAGGACTCTCTTATTGCTGATGATTGGGAGTTTAGAACTGAGTTCCCTTACTTTAAAAAAACAGCAAGGACCGGGAGTTCACCCAAGAGCTGTACTTTCTCTCCTGATGGGAAGTATGTATATGTTACTTTGCTTGGCCAGCGTCGTGTTGCTGTTCAAATTTACACTGTAGATCCTTTCGAAAAGATAAAGACAATTTATCCCGGTTGTGATGATCCTGCTAATGATTATGGATATGCCGAAGGTGTTTTTAGAGAGCGAGATGGTAATTTCTGGTTTACTCGTATGACGACCGCTGACTATTTTATTTATGATCCCAAGGTGGACTCCCTGCAAGCCGCTAGATATACGGGTGGTGATTGGACAAAATCGCTTGAATTCAGTCCTAACCAAGAACAGGTTGCTATGTCCCATTGGGTCTCAAGACGTATTTCTGTTTTTAATGTGGATAAACATCGGATCATTAGAAAATTAAAAACTTCACAGATCCCACGCGGCATAGCATGGATAGGAAATGATACATTAGCAGTTACCCTTTATGGCGGTGCTAATAGTACCAATTGCGGAATTGAAGTTTTTGATGTTCGTACTGGCAAGAAAGTTGAAACTATGCTTGAACATC
>CAYTLV010000222.1:0-2255 GCA_964438445.1 uncultured bacterium
AAAGGTACTTTATATGCCCGGAAAGGCTTGGCGGTTTTACTTCCCGGCAAAAGCTATCATTTTTCGGGTATCAAATGCAAGCCCATTAGTTCAAGCAAAAATCCCTATTCTTTCAATTATTTGAATTACGCTAAGGTACATGGATTATCTCACAATTTTCAGATCGAAAAAAGCACCAAGATCGAAGATATGGGAATAACAAAACCTTTGATCTATTATTCACATCAGGTTCGATATGATATATCCGTTCGGTTTTTATCAGTTTTAGGTATTGAAAAGGGGAGTCTGGTCAATGGATTGCTACTGGGTTTAAAATCAGAGATCCCAGCTTGTATTGCCGATCTATTCAGACAATTAGGTGTAAGTCATCTATTGGCAGTTTCAGGTTTGCATGTGGGTCTAATCATGCTAATAATTTACCAGATATTGCTGACTTTAAGTATTCCGCGAGTACCACGATCGATCTTTATTGCTATATTTCTAATTTTTTATTGTTTCCTTACCGGTGGATCCCCTTCGGTCATTCGATCTTCCCTGATGTCAGTCATGCTTATGTTTGCTCCGGTTTTTCAGAGAAAGTATCAGGCATTGAATGCTGTGGCCGCCTCTGCGGTTATATTATTGATGGTAAATCCCTTTTCTTTGCAGGATCTGGGTTTTCAATTTTCTTTTGCTGCCGTATTTGGCATTTTGATCGGCTATTCAAAAATTAAAACATGGATACCAATAAAAACCAAGAACCCTCTCGTTCGTTATTTAACCGATATGCTGGGTGTTTCTTTAAGTGCGGCACTTTTTACCGCACCTGTTGCGATGTTTTACTTTAATTCATTACAAGTTGCTTCAATGTTCTTGAATCTACTTGTCATTCCCTTAACATTCTGCGTGATGATCTGTGCTATTCTAGCTTTACCGGGTCTTTTTTTACCAACAATATTATCCGATCTTGTTATTCATGCTCTTGATATCAGTTTAGATGTTTTTCGTTTTGTCTTACGATTGGCATCACGATCGGGTATTTGGACCCTGCATATATCTTCATACTGGAAACCTCTTGTTTTTGCTGTTTTGTTGATTTGCTTGGTCATCACTTGTGTTGACAAGAAAATTTGGAAGATCCGTTTAAGTGTAGGCGCATTACTCTCTTGTTTTGCTTGGTTTGTTTTGTCCACTTGCCCCGAACTCATTCAATTATCATTAGAGAAGGGTGAATCGATCGTTTACAGAAGGGGGAGGAGTGTTTTGATCATTAATACCGGTGCCGTTCGTTTTAATTCAAACGATTTTGAAAGGAGTATACAGCCGCTTCTTGATCACTGGGGGTCAATAGATGTCTCTGTTCTTGTAACAGCTTGGGAGAAAGGTAAATATAGCAATATTGCAGCGATCCGTAGAAGATACCCGGAATGCCGGGTCTATATTCCACAAATTGATGTGCCGATTGAAGAAAACTATAATATGCTTGATAGAGATACCTTAATTCAATGTGGAAAAACAGATTTTCAGCTGAAAGTACAAGAAGATGATATATCACTTTCATTTAAAATGGGAAAAAGTATGATAGAGCTTAAGAATGACGATTCGGGAGAATTCCCCGTCATTCCGATTAAGGAACATAAACTAAATCCCCGTCATTATATTTTATATGGAAATTACCTTCATAAGCGGGAATAATACTTCCACATAAAGAAAGAATTCCATATATTTTTCTTATAGAAATTAAGAAAGGGAAAAAATGAAGAAGATACTGATACTAGCCAGCATTTTATTGTTTTTAAGTAGTTGCAGCACATACTACGGAAAATATGATTATAACCAATACTTCCAGAATAGTGAACCCTTTGTTACGGTGGACAGTGAAGAAGAAGCTGCCAGCTTTATTGCAAGGAAATTGGCCCGTCGATTTAAACGAAGCGGCTACAAAACCATTGCCGTACTGAACTTTACCGATGAATATGGTGATAGGATCAATCGTGGTGATTTTTTTGCCGGAATGATCGTTTCCGGAATTACCCGTTATCGTAATCCTATTGTAGTTGAACGTGCATCACTTTATGAGATCGTAAAAGAACGCGAATTATCACAAACAAATTTGATCGATAATAAAGGCTATGAAATACAACAGCTGGTTCAAGCAGATTATATTTTGCATGGTCGTATTCTCCGTGGAAGACACAATGATATGATCTCGGTTCGTTGTTTTAAGGTTGGTACCGGTGAAGTTGTTTACGCTACCACAGTCAGTATTGACTATA
>CAYTLV010000222.1:2355-3448 GCA_964438445.1 uncultured bacterium
AATACTGCTGTAAAAAAAGCGGTACCGGTAACAAAAGAAGTCATTAAATACAAAGAACCGGTAGAAGAAGAAAAAGAAGAGAAAAGCAAGGAAAGCTCAACAACGAGCACTAAGAAAACAACGACTACTAAAAAATCAACTACCATAAAGAAATAAACCATGTCGGGTGACGCAACATCACTACAGGCATTTGATAATACCTTTCGAAAGGATCATGAGATCATCGTAGGTGTAGATGAAGCCGGACGAGGCCCTCTCGCGGGACCGGTCACAGCTGCAGCTGTAACTTTCCCTCCAGATGCTTTTCATGAATTGATCCGGGATTCCAAAAAACTCAGTGAAAAACAGCGTGAAAAAGCTTATGAGTGGATCATAGAGCACGCACAAGCCTGGTCTGTCCATTCCTTGGGTGTTCAGGCAATCAATAAGGGGAATATCCTTAAAGCGACTTTAAGTGCTATGGAGCACGCAGTTGAGAAGCTTAATATGCCGGGTGTCCATGTGCTTATTGATGGGAATCGTGTCCCATTTGAGCTAAAAGGCAAAGGAGAAGCGATAATAGGAGGAGACCGTAAGTCATTTTGTATTGCCGCTGCCTCCATTCTTGCAAAAGTAAGTCGTGACCGTATGATGAGACGCTGGGCAGAGATTTATCCGGAATATGGATTTGAAAAACATAAAGGTTATGGTACAGCTCAACATGTCAAAGCCTTAGAAGAACACTATCCTACACCTATTCACAGGAGATATTTTGCTCCCATTAAGACTATGCGGTTTCCCGGGTATCCAACGCCCGCTTTTCTTGGTCGGTGGGGCGAAAATTGGGCGATTTATTATTTGATCTTAAAAGGTTATCAATTTGTTACACGAAACTATCATGGCGGTAATAAAGGAGAGATAGATATCATCATGAAGAAAGCGGAACTGTTCATCATGGTGGAAGTTAAGACTTCGTTGGAAAATGATGAGTTTCAAGCTGCTCAGAGAGTAACGGAAGAAAAGATCGAAAAAATGGTATTGGCATCGGAACGATACTTTTATGATTTGAATATGGACGAATATGATGTTAGATTTGATGCGGTGACCATTTCCG
>CAYTLV010000223.1:0-3434 GCA_964438445.1 uncultured bacterium
GGCGCGGGTATAAATTAAATCAATATGGGTTGTGGAATGGAGAGACTTGCCTGGCATCGAAAACGGAATATGAGATTTTTAATATATTGAAATTACCATATCTGCTTCCCGAGGAAAGAAAATGAAAAGGTACAAATTTTCTGCGGACAAGTTGCTGGCATTCGTCAAGGGCGGCGATTCTTGGGATCGGTTAAAGTTCCCGGAGAAAGTTGTGATAGTTGCGTCAGTACATGTATTCTTATCGCAAGATGGGATGAAATTCAGTTTTGAAATCCCGGAAAACCCGCTGGATGTTAAGCCGGACGAAATGAGAATTAAGTTAATTAAAGAATATGAAGAAATCTGTGAAGTGAAGGGGATAATAGAATTATGAAATATTATATCATTAATGATATTGACCGTCCCTGTATGAGACACGTTACCGTAAAGCGTGGTGACAAGTTTTATTATTTGTCCCCCTATCTTCGGAGTTCTAGAGGGATGGAGTTAAAGCATCCCACGTCCTTGTCAGCTTTTGGATTTGAGGTGGAAGAACTTCCGGGCGGGATATTATTCAAAAAGATCTGGCATTCTGTTGCAATTTATTATGATGGTAGATCTCGCAAATGGCAGGGGGAGACAAGGTTTGTATTGCCTTATTATAAAGGAGAAGAAGAAAAATGAATGAAGAAGGATTTTTGTCAGCCGAAGGGAAAGGAAAGGAAATGAAGTTGAGGAAGCACGCGAGACGTGGACGCGGATCCGCTTGCAACCAAAAAGGCGCGTTTGGAGGCCCGAAAATAAATGAAAATAACTCTTGACCTATAACGCTAATTATGCTACTTTTACTATATTAACAAAATACAAAACCTTTTAAAAATGGGAGAAAGGTAAAATGACTGAAGAAAAAGAAGTGCAAATTATTCCTTATGGATGGAAAGTAGATGAGAAGAAAGAGGCGGCCCGGTGGGAGAAGGTAATAGAGGAAGTCAAAGCAATGTCTTTTGAAAGTTTGAATTCAATCGCAGTGATAATGTAGGGGTGACGGAATGAAAACAGTAATCAAACATGAAGGTGTCCAGGTTATTGCGTTACTGGATGATGAGGGGCTGGAATCAATTTACCGATATAATAAGGCAATAGAAATAGCGATAACGATTAGAGCAGAAGTAAACCGCCACCGCAACGCGCTGGTAGTAAAAGCTCTGATAACAGAATCGCAGCTGGAAAGAATAAGGTGCATGGATGACCCGATCGCAGCCGCGAACCTATTCGAGGCTCGCGCGAGTTATATGGAAACAGAATCACCGAAAACCTGGGAGGCGTTAAAATGGAGAACTTGACTTTCGGCAATAAATATGGGAGATTATCAAATGACGGGACTTCCCCCGGCTCTAAAGAGGAGGCGGTTCTCCCAGCCGCTTACTGCGTATCCATTAGCTCTGGTGCGTTCCGGGGGGGAAGTCCCACTTTTTAAATTTTTAAAAGGAGGTCCGATATGGGATTTAAAGTTGGAGATATTTGTAAGAGTGTTAGAGGGAAGCATGAATTTGATCCGTGTATAGTTCGTGTCTGCCAGAATATGGCGAAGGGAAATGGCATCTTTGCCGAACTCATTAAGAACCCTGGTCCCAAATGGGTTTATGAAGAAAGCCAACTTGAGTTGGCTACCCCGGATGATTTGAAGCCGAAGAAAAAGAAAGTTGTGGCCAAGAAGAAAAAAACTAAGAAGAAGTAACACAAAAAGAGCGTCAGAAGGGAGCTGACGCTCTCTCTGTATCCGGAGATAATCTGATGATTGAACTCGAAAAAATTAGTAGTGACGAAATGTCTTTAAGCGTCCCGTATTCGATGCGTGGAACGGCGAAGGCGCTCGGAGATTACCGGTGGGATAAAGCACTCAAAAAATGGTGTTACCCGATCGACGCTGAAAAGATTGCTCTGATGAAGGCAACGATCCCCGGCCTGAAGACCGATCTGGATTTGTTGAGGATACAGGATAGAGAAGAAGAGCAGCAAGAAAAGCTGAAAGAGATCAAGGAATTCTCACCGGAACATTGTAAAAAATTGTTGGCTGATAGAGGATACGTTCCGAAAGTGTATGCGCAAAACATGGCGCCATTCAATCATCAATATGTCGCGGTAGTTTACGGATTAGCGGCAATACAGTTTTATGGCGGTTATTTATTGCTCGACGAAATGGGGGTAGGGAAGACACCGGAGACGTTGTGGGCAATAGAGTATCTGATTAAGAAAGGTGAAATTAAAGAAGTATATTGGTTCACGCCGAAAGGCGCAAAAAGATCAACACTCAAGAAGGTTAAGCTATTCACGGACCTCGTAGCGGTATCCGTGGAAGGGACTAAAGCGCAGCGAGCAAGTATCTTATCACGAAGAGCGCAGATTTATATTATGAATTATGCTATTGCAGGGATTTTTGAAGAAGAATTGGTCCCGAGAATGAAAGGGCAAGCGGTAGTTATTGATGAAATCCAGATTATGAGGAACCCGAAACCGGTTAAGTTTAGCAAAGTAATTTTCAGTGCAGCTCCAAAAGTCAAAATTGGTTTAACCGGAACGCCGGTACATAACGTGCCGGAGAATTTGTTCATGTTGATTCAATGGGTACGGAAATCGTGGCGGAATCGGTGGAGTTTCTTTAAACGGCATATTGAATATGGCGGCTGGCAGGGGCATGAGATTGTTGGTTACAAGAATATGGAACAGTTGGCTACAAGGCTGGATGGAATAAGTATCCGTAGAATTAAAGATGAGTGTTTAGACTTACCGGCGAAAACGTGGGATGACAGATTCTTGATGATGGAGGGAGCGCAGAAAAAGGCATACGATCTGATGAAAGAAGAGTGCTTGCTGATGTGGAATGACGCTTCTGACGACGATATCCGGTTAGGCTGGGCAAACATTAAAGCTCAAATGACGAGGTTATCCCAGATAGCAGACGGGTTTTTGTCGGAAGGGCCGGACGGGAAGAATGAATGGATCGCCGGAAATTGTAAGGAACGTGAGCTGGACGAATTGTTACGGGATTATCCTGACAAGATAGTGGTGTGGGGTTATTTCGTATATCCGATTAAGCATCTATACGAAAAATATAAGGACAAGTACGGAGCGGTAATGCTGTACGGTGGAACGAGTGAACGGGATCGGGAAGCGGCCGTGGATAGATTCCAGACTGACCCGAGCTGCCGAGTATTTATCGGACAGATGGGGGCTGGAGGTGTAGCGATAGATTTAACCGCGGCATCGTTACAAGTGTTTTGGAAGAGCGCATGGACTTGGTCAGACAATGCTCAAGCTGAAGACCGTTCGCATAGAATCGGTATGCAGGACCACTTGACAATTATTCGGTTCATAGCCGAAGGAACGATAGATGAAATGATTCTGAAACGGTCTCGACAAAGACAAATGATGGCGAGGCACTTGCAGGGTGATTT
>CAYTLV010000224.1:0-3433 GCA_964438445.1 uncultured bacterium
AGATGACACGTTATTTTTGTGACCTCCGTCACAATCTCGGAAAACATACAAAATACTATTGCATTTTACGATGTGACGTATTAATATTGATTAATATGACGTACAGGTGAAACATGCAAACAAAGTTAACATTAAGAATGGATGACGAACTCATCTACCTAGCAAAATCCTTTGCCGGAGAACAGGGGAAATCCCTTTCAAAAATGGTTGCGGATTATTTTTCACTTTTAATCATCAAAGGCGATAAAACAAAAAAACTAACTCCACATGTGAGAGCACTTTCTGGTGCTTTAAAAGGATCCGATCTTGATAAACAGGATTATAAAGATCATTTGGAGAAAAAATATCTGTGAAAATCTGTTTTGACACAAATGTGATCCTTGATGTTCTGCTTGAACGAGAACCCTGGTATTCTACCGCCGTCAATTTATTATCTAAAGTTGAAAATGGTGATATTGATGGTTTTATTTGTCCCACCACCGTTACCACCATTGCCTATCTGATTCAAAAAGAAAAAGACTCAAGAACTGCAAAAGATCTAACAGGACATTTATTAAGCATTTTCAATCTAACACATCTGAATAAAAGCATCTGTGAGTCGGCACTATCGCTTCAAATCAGCGATTATGAAGATGCTGTTTTACATGAATCTGCGCGCATCAGCGACATGGATGCGATCGTTACTCGTAATATCCGCGACTTCAGACAAGCTTCTTTAAAAATTTATAGTCCCGAAGAACTTGAAGGTATCGTTTAAAACGCTTAAGATACTAAGCCAGTAATATTAAATTAAGAGCGAGATAGGATCTTTATTGTCATTTCGACCGGAGTCCTGTGTCTGTCAAGAGACAGGACGCAGTGGAGAAATCTCAAACTCCTCACTTTTTGTTAAGCTTTTGAGATCTCTCCATATGGCCTGACAGTCGTAGCTCGTAGAGCGAAGACTGTTCGAGATGACAGGCTTGTTTTGTTCGCAAAACTTGCCTCAAGTTTTTTTCCCGCTCTGCAGTCTCTACGAATCATGAACATTAGAACAATTGAGTCATTGAACATTCGATTAACTTCTGAAATTACTTTTCCGTTATTTAATTCATAATTCGTTAATCGATTGTTCGGTGTTCGATGTTCACGGAGTTCAACCCCTCCTATCTTCGCTAAAGCTACGCTGGGCAGGCTACTGCGCTCGGGGTTGTTGTTTTTATGACACATTGTCCCGGGATTTCATCCCGGGTACAAGTATTCAACCCTTCGACATGCTCAGGGTTATTAGAGGGTATCTAATTTTGAAAACTCTGACGACTGGAGGAGTTAAACATAATAACCCCGGCGGGGTTAAAAATCATCACCCACGGCAAAGCCGTGGGACATGCATCACCAAACATTAACAACCGCAGAGCGGTTGAATAGATTTATCGTTTATAGTTCATCGTTTATAGTTCGCTCTCTCATGAATAGATCCCTCCCCGAAGCTTCGGGGCTCGGGATGATAGTTTCTGTCCGTTCACCTTCTTACCCTCTTTCTTTTCACCTCTCACCCTTTACACCCTACACCTTACCCCCTCACGTCTTACCTCTCACGTTTCACGTTTCACGCCTGCCGGCCGTAGCCTTGGCGAAGGCTGGTCTTCCTATTTTATCAAACACATCTTCCTGGTATAAGACCGCTCCCCCGCGGTCAAATGGTAAAAATACAGACCTGAGCTTAACGAACTTGCATTGAATTCCAATCCATAATGCCCCGCTTCTTTATGCTCATTTATCAATGTGGTGACTTTTTGTCCCAGCATATTATATAAGGTTAATGTCACGTCTGTCGCTTCAGGGATATCAAATTCGATCCGGGTACTGGGATTGAAGGGATTGGGATAATTCTGAAATAATTCAATTTCATTGGGAATAATGGTATCGGCTATCTTGGTTGGAATGTCATATTTATATATGTAAAGTCCTACCGAATACAGGGGAACAAACACATATTCTGATGTCATTTTAAGATCCTGGGCAGCAGCACGACCCCACAACTCGTGGGTATAAGCCAATTGGATATTCGTGGGATCTGTCACATCAAAAAGTGCCAGCGATTCATTATAGGTAAACATATTTTGAAAAACGACAGACAAATAATTATTGCAAACATCCACATATGTGGCATAGGCGCTCATGCTAAAACTATCGACAACTGTTACATTGCTTGTATCTGAAATATCATATACTTTCAATCCTTCGGCATATTCGGCCACAAACAAATAGTTACCGTTCACCGCAATATCATTCACACAGTTTTTGGTGGTTATATGCTTTATGATCGCAGGATGTACGGGATCTGCCACATTAATAATATAAAATCCGCTGGTATTGTCCGCTACATAAGCATATGAGCCTTGCACTTCCACATTCTTGGCATAATTGTCTGTATCGACATAACTCAGATCAACGGGATTTACCGGATCAGAAATATCGTAAATGCCCAACCCTTGCATTCCCATGGTGACAAAAAGATTATTACCATCGATGTGCATGGCTGTAGGGACACCCGATAAAGTATCTACATTTAGAACCGTTTGATGACTTTCCAATGTTACATCGACTACATATAAATTTTTATGGTCGTCACCCACATAAGCATAAGTCCCCGAATGTGCGATGGAATTGGCAGCAGAAATTCCCAGGAACAGTGATCCGGTTTGCTGCGGATATTCTTTTTGCTGAAGATCTAAGGTAAACATTCCATAATTACGATCTGACACATATACCTGATTCCCATCGTCTCTCACCGAAATGCCGGTCAGCCTATCGCCTGGATTATAATAAGTCCCATCCCTCAAACTATCTGTCGACGTTAAGCCATAAAGAACCCGAATACCGTTTGATTCATCGGCAAGCAAGATAGAATCACCTTCAACAGAGACATCCCTTACGCAGCCTTCAGTATCAAATTGTCGGGCAAGAGTCGGTGTCCCGGGTGTGCTGATATCAAATATCATCAAACCGCTCTCGCGATCTGAGACAAAAGCATAATTGTCTTCTACCATAATATTACCCGCCCTGTCCGGCGTATCGTAAAACCCGACTTCGTAAATACTGTCTCGCTTGCTCACATTAAGCATTCTTAAGCCTTCTGTCCCACCCGCTATACAGGCATAGTCGCCACTAATTGCGATATGTTCAAAATAAATACCATGAGAATTATAATATCCGGCCTCAAAGGGACTTGCGGGATCGCTAATATCCACGATATACAATTCACCATAAAGATCCGTGATATAGGCATAATTGCCTGAAACGTCGACGCTATAACAACAAATTGTGGTTGGTGTGCAATTACCCACCTCGGTCGGATTTGTAGGATCAGAAATATCAATGATCTTTAAACCAAGACCTCCATAAGCAAGATAAGCATATGATCCCCTGATAAGCACATCATGAGCATGAT
>CAYTLV010000225.1:0-3424 GCA_964438445.1 uncultured bacterium
TGTTGTTGAAGAAACAGTAGTTGAAGAACCTGTTGTTGAAGAAACAGTAGTTGAAAAACTTGTTGTTGAAGAAGCGGCTGTTGCTGAAGAAAAAAGCAAAGAAGAAGGAGAATAACCATGGCTTTTACATCCAGAAAAAAGATCTGCAAATACTGTGAAAACAAAAAGAACACGATAGATTATAAAGATTATAAAAATCTTAAAAGAGCGATTAGCGAACAAGGTAAAATCATCCCTCGTCGTGTTACCGGAACTTGTGCAAAACATCAGCGTGAACTGGTTCAAGCGATCAAGCGCGCACGTAACGTCGCTTTACTACCTTACTCATACGACGTAAAGAATAGCTAAGAGGAGATACAACATGAAGATCATAATGAAAAAAGACGTTGAGAATCTCGGTAAAACCGGTGATGTTGTATCCGTAAAAGACGGCTATGCGCGTAATTACCTAATCCCGAAAGCTTTTGCTATCAAAGCAACTCGCTCAAACATGAAAATTGTTGAAGAATTGCAAGTCAATGTAGCAAGAAAAGCCAATAAAGCTGAAACATCTGCAAAGAATACTGCTAAGAAATTGCAGGATATTTCTGTTACAGCTACAGTTAAAGTTGGTGAAGACGATAAACTTTTTGGTGCCGTAACAACTCAGATCATTGCTGAATTGGTTGCCGAAAAAGGTATCGAACTTGACAAGCATAACATTCTGCTTGACGAACCAATCAAAGAACTTGGTGTTTTTGATGTAGCCGTTAAAGTCGGTGCCGGTATCAAAGCCGAAGTTAAAGTTTGGGTTGTTAAAGAATAACTCGTAAAACGTGAACCGTAAGACGTGAGGCGTCATGAGACGTTATTTCGTGAACGGTAAAATGATAGATGTAGGGGTCCCGAAGCTTCGGGACCCTTTTCTTTTGTGCATGAAAAAATCAAAAAGGTTAAAAGTCGAAGTGGGTGGGCTCACGTGTCATCCTGAAACGACCCCGAAACATCGGGGGCGGATTCAGCCCCGAAGGGGTCCCGTAGGGAGATCTCTGTGAGAGTTGTAGGGAACAGGCACTTGTCCTGCGTATCCGTCAGCTGACGGAGTAGAAGGATGCCTGTTCCTAATTACATGATAAATGTAGGGGTCCCAAAGTTTCGGGACCCTTTTCTATTGTGGTAAATTTTACGATGACCTTCGGGTTGACCGATCGGAGAGAGGATCCCGAATGGTCAACAAATCCAATTATGTATGATGAGTTAGGAGTTATGAATAAAATGCACCCTGTTTCTGTATCACACATCACACATTCGTTCATCTACTAACTTTATGATGAAATATTTCCTTATATTTTCTTCAAATAAATAATTCAATATCAACTGTCGCAAAATTTGCGACAGTTGAATAAAAGGAGAAATAATGGGAAATACCTCTTGTGAGTACTCAAACAAGTACTTAAATTTGCAAAAACAAGTTGGAGCTAAAATGTTAGTAGCAAATTATTCGGAATTCAGAACCGGATTAAAAAAGTATTTGGATGAAGTAGAAAATAATAATGAAACATTGATCGTTAAAAGAGGTGCAGGTAAAGGCACTGTCGTGATATCATTAAATGAATACAATTCGATGATGGAGACAGCATACCTTTTGGGTAATCGTGCGAATAGAAGGCATATTGAAGAATCTCTTGCTCAGTTGGAGGCAGGTCAAACACGCGAAATGAAATTGATTGAAGTTGAATGAAAATCGTTTTATCTGAAAAAGCATGGGAAGATTATTTGTATTGGCAAAATGCAGATAATAAGATCTTTAAGAAGATTAATAAATTAATAAAAGATATTTTGAGAACTCCTTTTGAAGGGTTGGGTAAACCAGAGCATTTAAAACATGATTTATCAGGTTGTTGGTCACGACGAATCAATCAAGTCAACCGACTGGTGTATAAAGTAGAAAGTGAAAATCTAATAATTATTGCTTGTAGATATCATTACGATTAAAGACTAAAGATAAAAGTAAAAACTTGATACCTATCCATTGTGGCTTTTGTGGTAGATGGGTATCGAGCCCTTTTTTAAAATCCTTGACAAAAAAAAAATAATGTATTAAATTGTAAAATTAAAGATATTAATTTTATTAGGTGAGAAAAAACCATGAAAAAAATACTACTTCTTATAATTATTTTTCTATCAGCTTCATGCATATTTAATCCAGCAAACACTAAAAAAGAGATATATGTTTATAAAACGGTTCATTCCTTCGATTCAAATGATTCCTTACGGGAATCATTTGAATACATTAAAAATGACATGAATATTACCGGGAAGGTAGTTGGTGCAGAGTTTCCTTTCACCAAAATCACTTACGATTCCAATGGAAATCAAATTGAAATTATTTTTTATGACGAATTAGGACAAATTAGAACCAGACGAATCAATTCCTATTTGGAATATCATTCGGGAATCTATTTGCATGGTAATTACTCGGTATTTCATGCAAACGATTCTTCAACATTTTTAGGATATTTTGACTTAGAGGGAGATACACTAAAATTTAGAGTAGGTGAGGAAACATACTACCGCAGCAAAAGTATTCTAGATGAACATGGAAATGAAATTGAATATATTGGATTTAATGCATCGGGTGATACATTTAACAGAGGTGTATATACGTATCAGCAATTGATCGATGATATTTATGTCATTGCTTCATTAAAATCCTATGATATGAATGACAGCATAGTTGCAAATACTACATACACATTGGATGGACTAACTTTGTTAATAAGAACATCGGGTAATGATCACATAACCGCAAGTTCAACATTCGATAGTCTAGGTAACCTTATTGAAAATACACATTATAATTTTTATGGTGAACAAGCTCAAAGAAGTACTTACACATATCAATTACTGAATCCATAGTTCATTATCTATCATCCATCGTTTCCTGTCTCATAAATAGATCCTTCACTTCGTTCAGGATGACAGGCTTTTTTGTTTTCGATTCATCGTTTATCGTTTATAGTATCCCGTTTCATGAATAGATCCTTCGACCACGATCCCGATGCTTCGGGACGGGGCTCAGGATGACAGTTTTGCTTGTTTCTATTTATCATCCATCATTTTATTTTTCAATGAGTTGCTTTATTCAATTCCTCTGCCGTTCTGTTATGCTTCATTTGATTATGGCTTTTCAAGTAACAATAAGCTAAATAGCCCAAATGAATACCGGCAAAAAGTAAAACGGGAATATAGGCTATCGTAATCTTTAATGAAAAAGCTAAGATGATATCAAAAGTGTGTAGGATCAAAGGTATTATCCAGATGACTTTATCATCTTTTAAATTAATTGAGATATCTTTTTTCTGATACTTGATCAATATGACAATACTTATGATCATAAAAAATACTAGCATGGATATCTCAACGGGTCGGTGAATGAATTTGG
>CAYTLV010000226.1:0-3410 GCA_964438445.1 uncultured bacterium
AAGTATTAAGACTTTTTGCTAAGCAGCTAGATTGGGTTGGTCTTTATAGGATATATGAAGTAATTGAGAATGATATTGGTGGTTTAGATAATATAATATCCAAAGAATGGGTAACAAAAAGCAGAATAAAAAGTTTTAAACATACATCTAATAGTCCAGGTGTTACAGGTGACAATGCAAGACACGGAAAAGAGACATTACATCCTCCAAAAAATCCGATGCAATTATTCGAAGCACGTAATCTAGTTGAACATTTAATAGGCCAATGGTTGATAAGCAAAAAGTAAATAAGGAGGTAATTTTTGAACAAAGTACAAAAAATAGTGATAATTATTGGAAGTATAATACTGGTAGCAAGTTTGATAAGTACACCTGAATATCAGTTTGCTCAAGGAACAAGATTTGCTGCAAATAAATTTATTAATTTACCTAACCAGTACTATTTTCAGTAGGAATTTATAAGATATATGATATTAATTTCAAGAACAATTGAAGCGTATTTCTTAAGCAGTATTTTTAAAAACACTTAAGAATCAAAAAAAAACTTTTCTGTCTACTATTATCATTTCTAACTGCCAAACGAGAGTAAGTACAGAAATGTTTACACATTTTTTTAAGTTTCATTGCCGAAAGAGCAAATACTTGGTGGAAGTATAATCTCCCTATAAAATGAAGATATAAAATCATTTAAGAGAGATAACAATATGCTACACCTGACTGGCTTGCTGTCAGGTGTTTTGTAGAAGTCGCAAAAAATCCCGCCAACTGGCACTTGCAGGTGAGCACAGTCGTTATCTCGACTTCGTCCCGATATTATCGGAACTCCGCTCAGGATGACAGGTGTGTGTTGGTAAAAAGAATTTTATATATCAGCCAAAAACGCCACAAATTTATCCAATTCTTCTTTCGTTCGTTTTTCAGTGACCGCGATCAGTAACTGGTTCTTGCGTTCGGGGAAATAGGTTCCAAGATCAATTCCTGCGTAGATCATCTGATCCACTGCCTTCTGAATGATTTTTTTGGCAGGGAGAGGTGCTTCAACAACGAATTCTTTGAAGAATGGCGCATTATTCAATGCAGAGTATCCGGGCAATTCACAAATCTTTTCTTGCAGATAATGAGCTTTTTGAATACAGAGTTCAGCGACTTGTGTTAAACCGCTTCTGCCCATTAAGGCAAGATAGACCGTAGCGGCCAATGCGCATAGAGCTTCATTGGAACAAATATTTGATGTGGCTTTTTCACGACGGATATGTTGCTCGCGTGTTTGAAGGGTCAATACATAACCGCGATTACCATCTGTATCTTCCGTCATACCGGCAATACGGCCGGGCATTTTACGGACATATTCTTGTTTGGCTGTGAAGAGTCCGAGATATGGCCCGCCAAAGTTAAGATGATTGCCAAGGGATTGACCTTCGCCAAATGCGATATCGGCATCTACATCACCGGGAGTTTTAAGGATGGCTAGAGAAATGGGATCAACACCTTGAATAAAAAGCGCATCATGCTTATGTGCCGCTTCCGAAAAGGATGCTGTATCTTCAATACATCCGAAAAAGTTCGGACTTTGAACAACAACAGCGGCAGTATTTTCAGTGATAAGTTTTTCAAGAGCGGCAAGGTCGGTCCGGTCATCTTTTAGTGGACAATCAATGATATTCAGATCCCAGGATCTTGCATAGGTTTCCATGGTCATGCGATACAAAGGATGTATAGCTGATGATAAAATGAAATCATTCTTTTTGCGTTTGATATTTTTAGCCATCAAAATGGCTTCTGTCATAGCGGTTGCCGCATCATACATGGAAGCATTGGATACATCCATACCCGTAAGTTCGCAGATCAATGATTGAAATTCATACATAGTCTGCAAAGTACCCTGAGAGACTTCTGCCTGATAGGGTGTATAGGCGGTCGAAAATTCAGGACGGGAAATGATAAAATCCACAACCGTAGGAATAAAGTGATCGTAAGCTCCTGCACCCAGAAAAGAGATGGTCTGATGACAAGCGGTATTTTGGGCAAGTAGGGTATGCATCTCTTGCTGGATCTCCAGCTCGGAAAGTGCTCCGGGCAGATCTAGAGAGACATCGCCTTTTAGGACTTCGGGAATATTTTTCAGCAGATCTTCAAAGCGGTCCACACCGATCTTTTTCAGCATCTGTTTGATATCATTATTACCGTGTGGCAAGTATGGCATCGCAGACCTCGCATTACTTATATATTAACCGACGAATTCTTCGTAAGCTTCAGCATTCATTAATGCATCAAGTTCAGAAGCATTTTCAACTTTGACTTTCATGATCCAGCCTGCTTCGTAACAGTCTGTATTGACAAGTGTTGGTTCGTCTTCTAGTACTTTATTAACTTCAATGATCTCACCGGTAAGAGGTGAATTGAAATCAGAAACGGTTTTTACCGCTTCAATGGTTCCACAAGCCTCAGCTTTAGCTACAGCATCACCTGCTTCGGGCAATTCAACAAAAACAATATCACCCAATTCACTTTGAGCATAGTCACTAATACCGATGCTTGCTACATCGCCGTTAAGACGTACCCATTCATGAGATTCGGTATATTTGAGTTCTTTTGGAATATTCATTTTCTTCCCTTTTTTCAAAACTTTAATTTACTTTATCTTGATTCTTGTTTCTTGAATCTTACTTTTTAACGCGTTCCAAGTATGAACCATCGCGTGTATCGATCTTGATTTTATCACCTTCATTAATGAAGAGAGGTACCGAGATCTCCAAGCCCGTTTGAAGCTTTGCCGGTTTTTTTACATTGGTCTTTGCCGTATCACCGCGTTCACCTGGTTCAGTATAGGTAACTTCTAAAATGACGGCTGTGGGTAATTCTATAGAGATAGGTGCATCTTGATACATCAATACCTTGAGCTCATCGTTCTCTAGCATAAAATGATGGTCATCACCAATAATTTCTGCTGAGATAGGGATCTGTTCGAAAGTATTTGGATCCATCATATAGTAATTATCACCATCATTATATAGGTATTGAAGTGTCGTAGCTTCTACACGAGCTTCTTCAACTTTTTCTCCTGAACGGTATGTGTTTTCAAGGACTTTTCCGTTTAGAAGGTTTTTTAGTTTTGTACGAACAACGGCGCCGGCACGACCCATTTTACTGTGCTGGTAAGAAACGATCTTAAATAGTTCGCCATTATATACAATGATCATACCCGGTCTGAAATCAGCTGTTGAGGCCACAATATGCTCCTTTTACATTTTATTACTCAATCAAAAAACATCAGGTAATTTACATATTGGGAATGTCTTTGGCAAGACGTAAGACGTAAAATGTAAAACGTGAGACCCTCCTTCGCCAAGGTACAGCCTTCGTAGCCGAGCTATTTCGGCGTAGGAGGCCTACGGAGGGCAGGCGTGAGA
>CAYTLV010000227.1:0-1756 GCA_964438445.1 uncultured bacterium
TCCGGTGCTTATCGGAACGCAGTGCCGTGCCGGTCGAAGCTCTACTGAGCGTAGGCTGGAAGGATCTATTTATGATATGCAATATTATGTGCTTGCTTTACCCCGTGCTTTAGCTCGGGGTCTTATAATTAATTAAAATTTGGGGTTTCAACCCCAGTTTGGGTTAAAACCCGATTTATGGGCACTATGATCCACGGCATAAATGCCGTGGTAAAGCGTCATTACATTTCCTACGCCTGCTAACGAACGTCTTTATTGTGTTATATGCAGCAGAGCCACACCATGGTGTGGCTCTGCACGTTTTACGTTTTATGATTTACATCTAATGTATTCTTCCAATATATACCACCCTATCATCCCCGCTTAAAAACAATTCAAACGTACTGACTTTGATGCCATCGGTGGATTTATGAGAACCAAATATTTTGGCTTTGTATACTTTTGCTTTTTTATCGTAACGAATAGATTCGATCAGCGAAGCATGACCAAACCAAGTACCATTCTTCCGCTGCTTCCAATATTGAATAAAATCACCCGCTTTAACTTTTGACATATCTTTTATCTGAGTACCTAAATTATGTTTCACGATCGCGTAAGCTACGCCACCATATCTTGGATCTTGCAGATCTGGGCCTTCTTGAACAACATTGCGACCAAGATTTGAATGATTGATCAAAACATCATTTCTTATTTCGCGGGTATAGTCAATATTGTGGCGGCTCAGTATAGTATCAACGACAGCCGATACAAAAGTCGTACAATCAAGGTGTTTTTTGTCCGCGCTGTATGAGCCATACGTCCATCCGCAAAATACTTCTTCATCTAATTCATGCGCAATACCCAGTGCATCGGGAAAATCAGCAACGACTTCTTTGGCTTCTTGACCCCATACTAATGCTGCGGTAATAATAAATATCAGAAAAATATATTTTTTCATTTTCTTAACCTTTCCTAAAATTGTAGGGGACGGTCGTAACCGTCCCCTACAGTCTTCATATTATAAATGCTTCTTTTACAAAATACCACAACATCACACCTGATGCCATCAATTTAATAACCACTCCCCCAAGAAATCCGATAAAGGTACTGAATCCTGATTTTAAAGCTTCGCGGGAATCTTTCCCGGTACTCAATTCACCTATTACAGCACCCAAAAATGGTCCGACAAGTAATCCCCAGGGAGGAAAAATTAGCATCCCGGCACCCAGTCCGATCATAGCACCCCAAACAGCCCGCTTGGAGCCACCTGATCGTTTTGCGCTCCATGCCGGCATAAAATTATCCAAAATGGTTACGGCAAGTGCAATAATCGCCATGATGATCAAGAATTTTGACGAGAACTGATACTTTGGAGCCGCATGTAAAAGGAGCAACCCTATATAACTTAAGGGTGGTCCCGGAATAACCGGCAACAAACAGCCCAAGATGCCGAAGATCGAAAAGAGAAGACCGATGATGATGAGTGCTATGTCCATTTCTATTCCTTTGTTGCTAAGAATAATAGTAAAAAGCATTTCAAATAACAAGCGAGAAGCGTAAGACGTAAATTTTTCTATATCTTATTATAAAACATAAATAATATTTGATGTCATCTCGACCCCCGATTGTTCGGGGCCAACAGACTGAGAAATCGAAAGATCTGTTCATGTTTACAATTCTTCTTCATGAATAGATTCTTCAACTTCGTCCCGATCTAAATCGGGACTTCGTTCAGAATGACATCTTTTCTGAATATTCTCATGCTAAAAGCCTTTCC
>CAYTLV010000227.1:1856-3391 GCA_964438445.1 uncultured bacterium
GGACTTCGTTCAGAATGACATCTTTTCTGAATATTCTCATGCTAAAAGCCTTTCCCTACTTATCCTGTTTATCCTGTAATCCTGCCTTAAACATATCTTGTCAAATAGTCCATTTTCCAATTGATAACGCCTGCAATAAATGCTAATTTAACGAGCTATTGTTTAGCAACGATTTTAGAATACTAATTTGTTATAGAAAGGTGCACAAATGTTAAAACCCGGTATCATTCCTTCCGAGGAACCCCAGATCAGAGTCGGTATTGTTTTACCTCATGATGATCAAAAAAAGATAACAACTTTTTTATCCGATATGTGCGATTATGAGATGGCTGTTGATACTCTAACTTTTTCAACTTGCGACGTTGCCAGCATTCTTTTCAAAATTGAAAACAATGCCATTTCTTTTAAGATAGGTGGAAAAGAATACGAAAAGGTCAACAAAGTCGTTTTTCGCCCTGTTGCTGAAGATGCTTATATCACTCTGGATCCAGTTATTTCAGGACGAGAATTTCACTGGCGTAAATATATTTCAGTAAAAGTACCCGGCAACGTCGAGATCTCAATTGTTGACAGCAGTTTACTTGTTGTCAATGAACTGCCTTTAGAACAATATCTCATGTGTGTTGCTACTTCCGAAATGGGCGCTGCTTGCCCCCCGGCATTGATCGAAGCTCAAACCGTTGTTGCCCGTGCCTGGATGTTGGCAAATGTAGAACAAAAACATACTGATATCGGTTTGGATGTTTGTAATGATGACTGTTGTCAGAGATATCAGGGATTAAATAACGTTACCGTAAATAGCAAAGCCGGTACAGATGCAACACGTGGTATGGTTATTATTTATGGCGGTAAGATCTGTGATGCCCGCTATTCAAAATCTTGCGGCGGTAAAATGGAAGTGTTCGAAAATCTATGGGAAAACACGCCACTGCCCTATATGCAAGCCATTCCCGATATGCCTGAAGGTAATGAGGTTCCGGATCTCAAGATCGAAGAAAATGCCCAAAAATGGATACTTTCAAATCCCAAAGAAGCATTTTGCTCCTCAACAACCGTACCTGAAAATGAATTAAAAAAATATATCGGTGCTTGCGATGACGAAGGTGAATATTTCCGTTGGACTGTAGAGATCAGCAATGATGAACTCTCTGCAAATCTACGCGATAAATTAAAATTGGATGTCAAGGAAGTTCTAGAACTGCAAACGCGGAAACGTGCCGAATCTGCTCGATTAATGAAATTGGGCATTATCTATCGTGATTTTGATGATAAGATCCACGATATTGAAATTGACAAAGATTACAATGCTCGACTCGTTCTGCATCCAAAGTTCCTCTTTTCATCAGCAGTCGTTATTGATAGAATTGGAACCGGCGAGGTACCCAAACGCTTTATTTACAGAGGTGCCGGTTGGGGTCATGGTTCGGGACTCTGCCAGATCGGAGCATTGGGTATGTCTCTGAAAGGTTATTCTACAGAAGAAATTCTTGCCCATTATTATCCGGGCAGTGAATATAAAAAGATCTATAGTTAGT
>CAYTLV010000228.1:0-3383 GCA_964438445.1 uncultured bacterium
TTGTGTGGCCGAACCTTAGTTTGCAGAAAGTCTTCATATGAACTTAACTGCACATCTAAAAGATCCGGGGTATCAAGAACGTGCTTGATCCTGGAGAAAGATGTCCGTTTGATCTTTCTTTTTATACTAGCCAAGAGATATTCCTCCCTTGTAAATTTTATTAAAACAAAGAGAGCCATCGCAGTGGTGACGGCTCATTTTTGACTCATTGAGCGTTACTTGTATCACCATTACTTGATTTCTACAGTAGCCCCAACTTCTTCAAGTTTTGTTTTAATTTCTTCTGCGCCGTCTTTAGGTAAGGCTTCTTTAACAGCTACAGGAGCGCTTTCAACAAGGTCTTTAGCTTCTTTGAGGCCTAAACCTGTTAATTCGCGTACGACTTTGATGACGTTGATTTTCTTTTCGCCATAGCTCTTAAGCATGACATCAAATTCTGTTTGTTCTTCAGCGGCTACTGCTGCAGGTGCTGCTGCGGCTGCCATTGCTACAGGTGCTGCTGCGGTAACACCAAATTTGTCTTCGATCTCTTTGATCAATTCTGAGATTTCCAGCATGTTTGCTGTTTCCAAGTATGTTAATACATCGGCTCTTTTTACGTCGGCCATTTTAATCCTCCTTTAAATTCTATTGAGGTGTGTTTTATGTTATTGTTTTGCTTCTTCTAATGATTTCAATACGCCAAGCATATCGCGCATTGGTGACTGCAAGCAGCCAAGTACTTTTTGCATCGGTGACTGTAAAGCGCTAAGTAAAGTTGCCAAGAGAACATCTTTTGAAGGAAGTTCTGCAATGACGTCAACTTTTTCTTTTCCACAAAATTTGCCTTCAAAGATCAGTGCTTTTACATCCGGTTTTTTCAGATCCTTCATCTTTTTCTTAAACTCTTTAAGGATCTTTGCCGGAGCAACAGGATCTTCTCCGTAGACCAATGCAGTAGAACCAGTAAGAAATGCTTCTTTTTCTACATCATAACCGAGTTCTTTAAGTGCAAGCAAGATCAAGGTGTTTTTGACAACCTGCATCTTGACATCTTTGTCAAATAATTCAGAGCGCAGTTCGTCTATCTGCGAAACGGTCAAACCAAGATAATCTGAAAAGTATACGGCGCCAGCGCCTTTGATCTTTTCGGATATTTCCTGAACTCTTTCGATTTTATTCTGGGTTGGCATGAAAAAACCTCCTACGCTAATGCTGATTGTTTATCAATTTTGATACCTGGGCCCTGTGTAGAAGATATAGTCATCTTCTTAAGGTAAGTGCCTTTCAGCGCCGTAGGTTTCAACTTCATGACCGTACCCAGCATTCCCTGAACATTTTCTGTTAGTTGTTCTGCGGAAAATGAAGCTTTCCCAACTACAACATGTAGAATACCATACTTATCAACGCGGAATGAGATCTTACCTGCTTTTGCTTCCTTAACCGCTTGCTCAACGTCTTTGGTAACTGTTCCTGTTTTGGGGTTCGGCATTAAACCGCGAGTACCCAAAGCACGACCGAGTTTACCAACATGACGCATCACATCGGGGGTTGCAATACAAACATCAAAATCAAACCATCCGCCTTCGATTTTTGCTATATAATCTTCTAACCCGGCGTGATCAGCTCCAGCAGCTTCTGCTTCTTTAACTTTATCACCTTGAGCTAGTACCAATACGCGAACTTTTTTGCCGGTACCATGCGGAAGGATAACCGTTCCGCGAATATTCTGATCGGCATACTTTGGATCAACACCGAGATTCAGTGTTAATTCAATGGATTCGTCGAATTTGGCATTTGCGGCTTTTTTAACCAATTTGATACCGTCGACTAATGCATATTCCTGCATTCTATCGAACAGTCCTTGATTTGCCGAATATCGCCTACTTTGATTCATTAATTCCTGCCTCCAGTTAACCTTCAACCTTTAGTCCCATGCTCCGGGCTGTTCCCGCGATCATTCGCATGGCCTGCTCAACGGTATGGGCGTTTAAATCTTTCATCTTCAACTTGGCAATGTCTTCAAGATCTTTAGAGGTTACCGATCCAACTTTTTCTTTGTTGGAAACCGGAGATCCTTTTTCGATCTTGGCTGCTTTTTTGAGTAAAACGGCTGCGGGTGGTGTTTTCGTTATAAACGAAAATGACCGGTCTGCATATACCGTAATTACAACAGGAATGATCAAACCCATCTGATCTTGAGTTTTAGCATTATATGCTTTACAAAACTCCATGATGTTCACACCATGTTGTCCAAGTGCCGGACCAACGGGTGGTGAAGGATTTGCTTTACCTGCAGGAAGCTGTAATTTGATCAGTGCTTCTACTTTCTTTGCCATATTACTTTTACCTGTTTTTAGGTTTTATCGTCTTTATTTCTCTTTTTCCACCTGAAGATAATCCAGCTCAACCGGCGTAGAACGCCCGAAAATACTGACCATAACCTTCAGTTTGCGCTTTTCTTCATTGACTTCTTCAACGATTCCGGAGAAATCAACAAAAGGGCCATCAACAACCTTAATGGGGTCACCCATATTAAAGGGTGTTGCCATAACTTCTCGGCCGTCTTTCTTTTCGACCTCACCAAGAATACGCGCAACCTCTTTTTCTGTAAGTACTTGAGGAACACCTTTAGATCCTACGAAACTGATCACACCGGAAATGTTTTCAACGAAATATTTACTTTCCGCTGTCATATCCATTTTGATCATAATGTATCCGGGATAAAAAACTTTCACCCGTGTACGCTTTTTCCCGTCCCGCATCTCCACGACGTTTTCAGTCGGGACCAAGACATTTTCGATGGATTCGGCAAACCCGGAAGCTTCTGCTTCAAACAGGATACGATCGGCTACAGCCCGTTCTTTCCCGGATAATGCTTTCAGTGTAAACCATTTCATTGTATTACATCCAATCAATTAATTTGCGAACGAGGGTACCTACACCCAAGTCAACGATTGCGATGAACAGTGTAATAAAGATCGAAAAGATCAATACTACTCCCGTAGATGATTTCAGTTCATCCCATGAAGGCCAATTGACCTTCTTCAATTCGTAGCGGACTCCGCTAAAAAATTCTTTTGTCTTGTCAAACAATTTCATTTATTTGTCCTCGTTTGTTCTGCAGGTCTGGAGGGATTCGAACCCCCAACTTGCGGTTTTGGAGACCGCTGCTCTGCCAGTTGAACTACAGACCTATCACACTTTTAGCGCGTTTCTTTGTGCAAGGTATGTTTTTGGCACCACGGGCAGTACTTCTTATATTCCACGCGTTGCGGATGCTTCCGTTTATTCTTGGTGGTCGTATAATTACGACGTTTACAAACCGAACATGCCAAAATAATATTATTGCGTATTTTTTGTCCTGCCATAATGTTCTATGCCTTTATTCAATAATCTCTGTT
>CAYTLV010000229.1:0-1079 GCA_964438445.1 uncultured bacterium
GGAATACCGGCCATTTGTGCCACATAAATACCATAACTCTTATCCGTACTGCCCGGAATGATCTTCCGTAAGAAAATTACTTTATCGGCATACTCTTTAACCTGCACGTTATAATTCTTTACACGTTCAAGAATATTTTCCAAATCGGTCAATTCATGATAATGTGTTGCAAAAAGTGTTCTTGCAGCAATTGAAGGCTGGTTATGCAAATACTCCACAACGGCCCAGGCGATGGATAATCCGTCATAGGTACTGGTTCCCCGTCCGATCTCATCTAACAAGATAAGACTGCGACGGGTTGCTGTATTCAGAATATTGGCTGTTTCGATCATTTCGGTAAGAAAAGTACTTTCGCCATAAGCTAGATTGTCACTGGCACCCACGCGAGTAAATATCTTGTCAACAAGTCCGATCCGTGCAGACACCGCAGGAACAAAAGACCCCATCTGTGCCATCAGTGTGATCAAAGCGATCTGACGAAGATAAGTGGATTTACCTGACATATTCGGACCAGTGATCAAATGGATTTGTTCGGAATCGATATCAAGATAACTGTCGTTGGGAATAAAGACTTCGTGAGGGGGTAAAAGTGCTTCTACAACGGTATGACGTCCACCTTTGATCTCCAGAACTGTAGAATCGTCTATATCCGGCCTAATCCACTGCTCTCGCACCGCTGAATGCGCGAACGCTGAGAGTACGTCTATTTGTGCCACTTTAAGGGCATTGGCTTGTAAAACGGGGATATGCACTGTAAGTTTTTCTAAAAGTTCTTCATATAATGCCATTTCAAGTGAAATAAGCTTTTCTTCGGCATTCAGGATCTTGTCCTCATATTCCTTCAGTTCCTGAGTAATGTATCGTTCTGAATTTGCCAGGGTCTGCTTGCGGATATAGTCATCGGGGACTTTTCCGATATGCATTTTAGTTATATCAATGTAGTATCCGAAAACCCGATTATATCTGATCTTTAAAGTAGGTATTTGTAATCGCTTGCGTTCTTTTTCCTGCAATTCAAGTAGATAGTCCTTTCCACCGTGCGATATATCACGTAATTCGGCTATATCGGGATGAAATTC
>CAYTLV010000229.1:1179-3349 GCA_964438445.1 uncultured bacterium
CACGCAGTGTATTCAATTCTCTCGGTCCTACTTTCATTGAGGCGATCTTTGCACACAAGCGCTCTATATCAGCAATATTGTGCAGGAGCGCACGAATTTTTTCACATCTTGGCGGATCATCGACAAATGAAGTAACATAATCCAGTCGTTGATCGATCTCCTTGGTATCTGTCAGGGGATAATACATCCATTGTCTCAGCATTCGAGATCCCATAGCTGTTTGGGTTTCATTTATCGACCAAAAGAAGGTCCCCTCTCCTTGCTCTCCGGATAGACGCTGAAAAAGTTCAAGATTTCTTATCGTGAAACGATCCAAACCAAGAAAGTGTCCGGGATCCAGCTGACGTATTGCGTTAATATGAGCCAATTGTTTTTGAAAATTTTCTTTTACATAATGCAGGATCATGCCCGCAGCTTGAGTACATTCAGGTTTATCGTCCAGTCCAAAACCCTTTAGAGTAGACGCCTTAAAATGCGCTGTAATAGTATCGCCTGCATAAGACGTGTCACATATCCAGTCCGGCATCTTTGTGTACATTCCCTGATAATGGGGTAAAAGGGATCTAATATATTCATCATCATGTTCGGGTATTAATAATTCGGCAATCGGTTTGGCTTCTATGAGTTCAATAATGCTATCATTTTTTGCAGAGACATACCTGAACTCGCCGGTTGAAATATCAACAAAAGCAAATCCGCTACTATCTTTTCCCGGTATCCAGGATGCGAGATAATTATTGGTGTTTGAATCTAGAAATTTATCATTGACGGCAGTTCCGGGAGTTACGATCTCAGTAATGCCTCGTTTGACCAGACCTTTAGCTTTCTTGGGATCTTCAAGCTGCTCACAAATGGCAACTTTTAAACCGGCCTGAAGAAATTTATGTAAATAACTATCTAATGCATGATGCGGGAATCCGGCCAGAGGCATTTCCGCAGCCGCTCCGTTACTGCGTTTTGTCAGCACAATACCCAAAACACGAGAAGCTATTTTAGCATCTGTATCAAAAGTTTCATAAAAATCGCCCATGCGAAATAACACAATCTTATCGGGATGCTTTGACTTGACCTCGAAATACTGCTTCATTAGGGGTGTTTGTGCTTTTTTAGTCATCAATAAATATAGTGGATTTTGTGTAATTATGAAATATGTATTTAGATGATGAATTATGAATTATGGATGATGGATGAATACATATTAATTCTAAATTTTTAACCTTAACCTTAACCTTGATCTTAATTCTTCAAATAAGTATTGTAAATAAGCGAATTGCGTTATAAATTTTCGGGCTTTTTAAAAGCATCGGAGAGGTGGCAGAGCGGCTTAATGCAACGGTTTGCTAAATCGTCGTAGTGCTTCAAGCGCTACCGGGGGTTCGAATCCCCCCCTCTCCGCTCTACTTCGCTCCGAAGTATCGGAGCTTCGTAGAGCAGGCTCGGGTTACTATAGCTTGCTCATATTACTATTTCGTTGGGGGACGACTTATGTACTATGTATACTTCCTTAAAAGCGTAAATCACGACTTTTTTTATATTGGCCAAACAAAAGATCTCAAAACAAGATTTGAACACCATAATCTTGGTCAATCTCAATCAACAAAACATTATGCTCCATTTCAATTGATATCGTATATAGCTGTAAATACAAGACAGCAAGCAAAAGATCTTGAAAAATATTTTAAGACAGGCTCAGGAGCAGCTGTTGCTAATAAACGTATTTTTTGTAAAAACAATTAAAAATATTCTATCATTAACTTTAATCCACGAAGCTACTGAAAGTAGCGTAGTGGATCTCTCCGCTCTATAAACCCGCCATTAGCGGGTTTTGCTTTTTCTAAAGAAAAAGCGAGAGGGAGAAGCGGAGTGCAGAAGAGTGGGAGAAATAAATTGAATTCTGAACAAGGAACAACGATATGCGATGTATGAGGTAAATATTCACTTTCTAATTCACAAATCAACATTCCTTGTTTTTAATCTTCGAAGCTTCAGCGTAGAAGATCGATATTCAGTTTTATTGTTTTCTTGAATTGATTAGCAGTCATTTATGCGACCTGTAGCTTAAGTTGTGCCAACTTTTTGCCATTGCCTCTTCTTTAATTACAGGTTTTGTATACTGTAAATAAAAAAGCCGACTATAAAAGTCGGCTTTTTATTATGCTTTAAAGATAAT
>CAYTLV010000230.1:0-3327 GCA_964438445.1 uncultured bacterium
ACCATGGTGATTTATGTCAATTGGAAAACGTTTAAAATCGATCAGAAAAGATCTTGGTTTAAGTCAAGAGAACTTTGCCAATGATCTATCAATTCATTTGCGCTCTTATGTTTCATATGAACAGGGACATCGCTCATTGCCACAGAATGTAATCCTTCAACTATTACAAATGGGTTATAATATAAACTGGTTATTGACCGGAGAAGAAAAAATGAGATCGACCGGCATGACCAATGATGTCAATCACCCTGAGTATATTACTAATCAACAGATACCTCTAATTAAGAATATAGCTGAGGCTTTCAAAGATACCGATCTACCCACAAGATCATTATCTTCCGAGAAAGTTAATCGTCCCGAAGGTAACAAAGATCCTTTTGCCTATGCCCTGCAGATAAAATCTTTGAACGATGACAGCATGATGCCTTTCTTTTCTCCCGAGGAGATTATTATCATCTCCCCTCTTGATACGGTTCTTAATAACGATAAAGCGATCATCAAACTGAATAATGGCAGTATACTTTTCAAAGTCATTCAATTCCATGATAATGATATTGAACTTATTAATGCCAACCCTAAATATCCTTCTACTCGTATTTCTGCCAGCGACCTAGTTTTTGCACATAAGGTTATCGGGAGTCTTGGAAAAAGATAGAATAAACCGTCTATTAAATATTTGCATATTATATTCTCTATTCATATTTTATATAAATAACGAGAATTGGAGTAAACCGTGAAACTAAGACTTTTAACTATCTTCGAGTTGGTTTTTATGATCTTTATTCTCTCTTCTTGTTTTAGTGACGAGAGAATAAATATATCTGATATTCTTAAAAATAACAATTCCAAGGTCACCATTGAGCAAGGTGTTAGTGGCACGGTGATCTATATGGAGGGTAATTTTATGCCCGTCGTGATAAGTGGACCGGATGATCTTTCCCTTTATGACTTCGGAATCAGCATACCTCTACAGAAGACTGTCCAACTCTATGAATATACAACATCCCCGGATGTCAGATATTCCGATACCTCAAGCGTATTTATCGATTCCATTGGTACAAATATGATCAGTGAAACGACATCAGATGCTGAGGGTTTTTATCAATTAAGTGTTTCAGATACCGGAACGTATTCGATCTTTGTAATCTATGATGGTAAACACTTTGTGGAATACTGGAGTTCAGGACAGGGTATCAATACGATTAAGATCACAGCAGATAGTGTCTTACAACACAATATCCATATTGACCATAACACCTGCTGGTAAAAGACTGATCAAATAAATAAAACGCCCCGATCAGGGGCGTTTGTATTATAGTCAATATAATCTGTGATTCAATAATTGTCAATTATCCTTTGTCAACTTTCAATTGAATATGAAGATCATCCAATTGCTTAGTATCTACCCAACTCGGTGATCCATCCATAGGAGATTGTGCTGTGGTGGTCTTTGGGAACGCAATAACGTCACGAATTGAACTTTCTCCTGTCAGCACCATAATCAAACGGTCAAGACCAAAAGCGATACCGCCATGAGGAGGTGCGCCGTATTCAAAAGCACCCAATAAGAACCCGAATTTCTCCTGAGCTTCTTCTTCACCAATACCCAATGCCTTAAACATGCGTTGCTGCAAATCTTTTTGGTAGATCCTAATAGAACCTCCACCAATCTCATACCCGTTCAGAGCCATATCATAGGCACGAGCTTTTACGGACAAGGGATCAGATTCCAGTTTATCGATATCTTCTAATTTTGGTGATGTAAAGGGATGATGACGCGCAACCAAGCGGCTGCTTTCCGAGTCTTTTTCAAATAAAGGAAAATCAACCACCCAAACGGCTTTATATTCATCTTTTTTAACCAAACCAAATTCGTTCGCAAGTAAAGTTCTGACCGCACCCAATGCTGTTAGCGCTGTTTCCCATTCATCTGCCATGAAAAGGATTAAATCCCCAACTTTGGCTTCTGTTGCATCTAGCAATAGCTTTGCGGCATCTTCATTAATAAATTTCGCAATACCACCTTGTAGACCTTCTTCAGTGTTCTTTACAAAAGCCAGCCCTTTAGCTCCATATTTCTTGGCATGGTTTGTCAATTCATCGATCTTCTTGCGTGAGAACACAGCAGCATCAGGAACAGGTAATGCCCTAATAACACCCCCATTATCCATAGCGCTGTGAAACACTGAAAAGTCAGTCGCTTTAGCAAATGCTTCTACATTCTTGATCTCAAGATCGAAGCGAACATCCGGTTTGTCCGAGCCATATCGTTCCATAGCTTCATCAAAGCTAACTATCGGTAAGGGCGTTGGAATATCGACACCGATCGATTCTTTAAAAACGCTAGAGATCATGTCTTCCATAATTGACATGACATCGTGTTCATCCACAAAAGACATTTCGCAGTCAATTTGAGTAAACTCGGGTTGTCTATCTGCGCGAAGATCTTCATCACGGAAGCATTTCACGATCTGAAAATAACGATCATAACCCGCCACCATCAGCAATTGTTTATAGGTCTGAGGTGATTGAGGCAGAGCATAGAATTTGCCCGGATTCACGCGTGAAGGAACTAGAAAATCACGTGCACCTTCCGGTGTGGATTTCATGAGGATCGGTGTTTCCACTTCCATAAATTCTTTGTCTGTCAAGTAACGACGAACAGCCTGAGAAGCTTTATGTCGCATATGCATATTTCTTTTTAATGTTTCTGTACGCAAATCAAGATAACGGTACTTTAAACGCAAATCTTCTGATCCGGTCTCGCGTTTTGTTATCTCAAAAGGTGTCGGGATGGCTTTATTCAGCAATTCAAAATCCCTTGCTTCAATTTCTATTTCACCGCTTGCCATCTTCTTATTTACAGAATCTGCAGGACGCTCGACAATAGTTCCAGCAACAGCTATCACATCTTCATTATTAAGATGCTTAACCACATCAAGAATTACCGCAGGAAGGTCATTATTAAAACGAACCTGAATAAGACCATAACGGTCACGGATATCTACAAAAAATATTCCACCGAGATCGCGTCGGGTGTTAATCCAACCATTGATTCGGACTTCTTTTCCAACCATGGCTTTCGAAAGATCGCCGCAGTTATGATCACGTTTTAAGCGCATTAGGACTCCTTGTATTTCGGGCGTAAATTACACGAAAAAGCGGATAATTCAAATGCTTAATTTCACCTCACACAAGGACACTAAGAAATATTTAGACACCAAAAATGCTAATTACTAAAATATAAAAGCTCACCAAAGATGAGTTTTATTTATAACTTTGTGTCTTTTTTAACTTTTGTGACTTGGTATGAGGTATTTAACCAAA
>CAYTLV010000231.1:0-3326 GCA_964438445.1 uncultured bacterium
TGATAGTACCTTCAGGAACAAGATTAGCAATGTTGGTACCTAAGTAAACATAAATACCATTCCAAGCACCGACTCCATCCTGAATATACATTTTTGAACCACCAAATGCGTAGGGTTCACCGGTAACAATACCGGAAACGGTTACGACCTGATCTTTTAATGGTGAATCTCCACTTACATCAGCCGTGTACTGAATGTCTCTGATCGTTGTTCCAAATGCAGCAACGGTCAAGAGGAGAGCCATCATAATGATGAGCATTTTTTTCATCTTTTTCTCCTTGATTTGGATTCTATTTTATGACTAAAAAACGTCCGGTTTTTACAAAACCGGTGTTATTATTTTCGACAGCAAAAATATACATTCCGGTCGCCAATGCCTGATCATCTTCTGTGATCAGATCCCAGGCATGTTCTCCACCGGAATATACACTACTTGAACCTAGTCCTTCTTGAAGTCTTCTCGTTTCACTACCTGAATATGTTGATGAAACGTGTTCTATCGTTTTTACCAATTCTCCTGAAATAGTGAAAATTCGTATGGTGGATTCATTCGGAAGTCCGGTAAACCAGATCATTCTGTCGCGAACTTCACTACCATCCCATAAGGCATTTATTCGGTAAGGATTGGGATAAACACCGACTTCTGTTATTTCATCATCAATGGCTTGCTGTCCGGTCACCACAGTAATACGATTTTCCAATTGTGAGGATTCCAATGAGAGTAATCCTGTTCTCGGATCACCTTTATCATAAGAGGTCACTGCAAATATATTTTTATCGGGCCAGCCGTTCAAAAGATTTCTGTTCTCAAATTTATAATAGAAGGTATCCTGCCCAAATATCTCATAGGATGGATTATCAAGCTCATCTTTAATTCTTATGTAATCAAAACCCGTATTGTAACCGAATTCATCAACGATATCAAAAGTTGCCAACAGGCTCCATTCCGCCGCCAATTGGGATGTTTTTCTGCGAGCATAGACTTTATAACCTTCAAAATCCTTTTCACGGGAAATAGGGTCTTCCGCAAATTCCGGGATATTGTTCCAGTACAAAGTGACCTTACTTTTATCGGAAACAATATGTAATTTTGGTGATGGAGGAGGAGCAGGAAGAACGAAACGATCAAGGACACCATCTCCGTCCTGATCTTCATTAATATCGGCATCTAATTTACCATTACCATTAATATCTTCACCGTTAAACGCTTTTTGCGCCCAGTCTGCATTAACGCGTAGTAAAGAACGACGTGCTGCATTATCTATCATAGACGTATTAGCCCATTGACCGCAGACAACGGCAAATGCAACGTCAATTGACTGTCCGGAAGGGATTTCCCATGAGCTACTGTCAGATACTGCGGGAATAGCGCCAAAAGGACCGGCCCCGATCAAGATCATCCAGCTGGCTGATTCTGATGGATAGCCCTCGTCCGTATAGTTTTCATCATAAAGATGCTTTGGAACTGAATGACTTAATTTATCGTAACGTTCTTCATCCGTAAGGGGAAGATAATACTCAGGATATTTTAGATCGGAAGAGGTATTCCATTTCCATTGATTATAATAAGTATCCCAGTATGCGCGTGGAACCGTTTCTGTCCCTAAAAAAGTAAAACCGACATAGCTTTGAGCATAGCCGTTATCTCCATCCTGATCGAATTGGTAAGCAATATCTCTATCCAAACCTTCAAAGTCATCATCGAGAATGGGGTCAAAAACCGATTCATCAAAACCATTCTGATTGTCATACCAGCTCCAACCGCCACCAGGTTCGTATTCGCTCGTATAATTCATGTTACCCACAGCTGCATCTGCCCAAATACCAACAAATACATCTTCAATTGGAGAAGACCCAATATTAGTAATGTGATAATTCAATATGACAAAAGCATCGGTAAAAGAAAAGTTCCATGCGTAGGTCGTCATATCAACCTGGATATGCAAAGGTTTATGTTCAACAACATTACCTTCATCATTAAAAGTAGCTTTGTAGTCTTGGTGAGATATGGCATAAGGTGAATAAACTTTGGAAGTTGGGATGGAAGAGCGTTCAAAAATTGAATCACCATTATCGGTAAATTCGAATCCTGCGGCTCCATAATCAAAAACGCCATCCACAATACCGGTACTAACGCGCTTTTCACCCATGACCTTACCACCGACCCAAACACCACCGTAGGACATGTGCTCGACCTGTTCCTTGAGATTATCAGGATACTGTTTATACATACAACTTGGTTGGTTGGGATTATTATATCCTTCACCAATAACACCAAAATTTGTTATGGTCAAACCAAGTTGTCCGACATTAGTATAATGTACATAATCCGCAACAGATTCAGATGCTTTCCGCAAAGGTGCCGGGTAGCGATCATTTGCAGACAAAAAAGCTGTCAGTGCTAATAAAGCAAAGAAGAAAAAACGAATGATATTTTTCACTAAACCCTCTAATTCTAAGTGTTAAGATAAGAGCATTTTTTAGCAATGTCAAAAATAAAAAAGTATTTTTTAAACACAACATGTTGGGTTTAATGAATTATAAATGCACAAGATATGTAAAATATAGTCGATAAGTCAATAAGTTGAGGGGTCGATAAGACGGTAAGTTGAGGAGATGAAAGATTGATAATCAGGAAGTTATAAGATGTGGCTCGAAATTCGAAACTCGTGACTTGTATAAATAAACTATGATTCTTAAAATGCCTCTCTTTTCAAAGCAGAAAGTTTAGTGTATCCTTAAACCATTATTCTCTTAAAAAAAACGTTCCAATCATACCCGCTTTGCATTATATTTTAGCGCGAGGGAGCAGGCCGCATGGTCTGTCGCTGTAAAGGGTACAAAATTAAAGGATTAGAGATGTTAAAGTCAATTTCACCTCTCGACAGCCGGTATTATAAGCGGGTCGAACCGCTGGGCGATTACTTCTCGGAATATGCATTAATGGGCGCACGGATCTGGGTAGAACTACAGTATCTGCTGGCACTCGATAAAACAGGGCTTTTTGAGCCACTCGGAAAACGCGAGATCAAGCGCATTGAAAAAATGTCGGAAAGCTTTACTAAAGAAAATTATGATGCGATCAAGGAGATCGAAGCGACTCTGAATCATGATGTCAAATCCTGTGAGGTTTATCTTATTCAGGAATTGAAACTCAGACAACCCAATATGATCCATTTCGGGTTAACCTCTGAAGATGTCAACAATCTTTCACACTCCTTATTACTAAAAAAATATCGCGATGAATATCAATTACCGCAATTGAAGTCATTTTTAACCCTTATGGGCAAGAAGATCACTACATGGAAAGGTGTTGCCATGCCGGC
>CAYTLV010000232.1:0-3255 GCA_964438445.1 uncultured bacterium
CTACAATAATTGTCGACCGATGACTGAGCTTTATTATATGTAATATTATCAACAACAACTGCAATAGTTGGTGCTTTTGCAAAAGCTAGAATGGTTGTAAAAACAAATAGAGCAGTGATTATTTTTTTCATTTTTATCCTTTTATATTTATGCTGTCATCTCGACCGACGCGTAGCGGAGTGGAGAGATCTCAAATTACTCAAAAGTGGTTAAGTGTTTGAGATTTCTCCACTCGTTCTCAGTCAACTGACTGATCTCTCGGTCGAGATGACATTTTACATCTTACGATCTTATCTGTGGTTTCATTTATTTCAAAGTCTCTGTGGCAGGAATAGATCTCTCCGCTATGGCACTAAAGTGCTTCCGGTCGAGATGACAGGTTTTGTCTCATTTCATATCTCACAATTTACGGTTTGCTTTTGTAGGGAACGGTCGTGACCGTTCCCTACGGTAATCATTTCAGTCATTTCGACCAGTCGGCTTTCCGTCTTTCGACGGATCAACCCGACAGGTCAATATCTCAATTCTATCTTCACACTCGCTGCATGATATGTGTCATCACTTTTCATCGCTCTCACATCTTCATAGTTCCCCGAAATTGCGATATGCATGTTTTGATAGGGAAAAGAAAATTCAAGTCCGGCAAGGATACTCTCTGTATCCATTGCGTAATAAGCTATTTCATTTTTTGTAATTATCTGGTAATACCAATCGCTAAGCTCATTGTATTCTGTGGCATCTCCTGCATCTTTTGATTCATAGGCCAGGTTAAAATTAAAACCGGTTTTACCTCGTTGGAGTGTGTAATCCATACCCAAATGTAGGATCTCAGCTGGAATATAATGTGATAGACCTAGGAAAGTATCTTCACGGAGAAGATCTTCAAAGGCATAAGAGACTGTTCCATTCCAGGCTTCATTTGATGAAGCATTATAGCTAAAACCTAAGCCACCCTCAAAATGACGAGCACTCATGTTGTAGATCTGAGCTTCGAGCGTGGGGTGAAAGCCGTGCGCTTTATTTTGTTCTTGTAAGAAAAATAGATCAGTTTGTATTTTCTTAAGAAGATTGATATAAAGATCAGCGCGATAATTAAAACGATTATACCACCAAGAACCTTGGTCTACAGGATGGGTGCCGCCATCGTTTATTTGCGCTTGAGCTTCTTCAAATCCACCTTGTAAAGTCAAAAGATCAAACATTGCAAGATCCATCGAAGCGCCAAAACCGTCTATGGCTTGTAGGCGTTCTTCTGATGTTTCTGCATAGCTGAGTAAAGGACGATCAAGTCCACGAATGCGCATAAAGGCAGGTGTGCGATTTTGCTCTAGACTATATTTTTTGGTTTCAATTTCTTCTTTAAAGTTGAAATATGAGCCGATGATCCCTAAACGTAGATTGTCTGATTGGTATGACACGGCTGGTCGTAAATGCAGGTTATTGCGTTTGGAATTTGGTTTAGGGAAAACAGATTTGAATTGTTCATCTACATTATAAAAAACATCCATAGCGATGCGAGTTTTCTTGCTTAGTGGATAAGAGAAAATGATATTCCAGTCGATTCCATTTAAATTAAAATCACCGCTTGTGCTATCGCCAAAGTAAAAAGGCACATCAATATTTGTTTCAGCATTGTGTAACCAAAGTTTGCCAATTCGTTCTTCATTTCGGTAAGCGAAGCGACCGCCAAAATAAAGGCCACCATCCATTTCCTGATAGGCCGAAACTTCAATATTGTGATAGTTCTTGGCATCGGGAGAGAAAGGCAGTTTGTAATCTCCACCTGTGTTCAAATAAGAATAGCTAAATGCGTAATTGTATGGTGCTGTTGTGCTATCGAGATAAGCTGGGTTTCGCATGGGAAGATCGGCTGTAAAGTCAGAATAAATATCTAGAAAAAGTGCCTCTGTAGTGGGGGTTTCAGCGAATAATATAACGGCAATACTGAGAAGTAGGATAAGTTTTTTCATTCTGTCACCTCCTCAACATAGCCGGGAGTGGGCGGATTGTTTACATGAAAATCCAAAGAGGAATTGTTGTTATCCATTAGAATCATTCGGCCTTCTTCAAAACGGTCTATATAGCGTTCTACCGACTGGCTGGAGTAGGAGGGGATACCTCCGGTAAGTCCGCCATCTATACTTGCATCAACGCGTTTCATGTACATTTCTGCTGGATTATCACGGTATTCAACACCATCAACAACGTCAGACTTGGGAAGCAGTATGCGATTAAATCCATCATATCCAAGCTTGTATGGCTCTTTAACCTTCATAATTAAAATTGCATTATTGAACACAGAATAAAGAAAATCATGACCATATTTAGAATGTATTTGAATCATATCGGTAACATAGGGATTATCTACATCACCTTCGTCTGCGAGATAATATTCGAAATCTGAATCTAAAAGATTAACTGAGTTTACGGGATACGGTGAGTGATCAATAGCATCTTGAGCAATAACGAGCAGTTCGCCGGGCTGTATAGGGAAATCATTGCCTGTACCTGGGAACATGAAAGCATGGACTGCGTGGATTAGGGTGTCATCAACAAAGCCAGATTCAACATCCGCTATTAACAAGCTATCCAAATAAATCACTTGGTCACTGTTGTTATAAATTTCTGTAAATTGATCATGAAAATATTGGGGAATGAGTGATTTAGCTCCTGTGTAGTATATCTCGGAGAGCAAGAGTGCAGAGGATTTTGAGACCTGGGTTAAAACTTTTAGCTTTAATGTGTCGTTATTTTCAATAAATAATGAGGTATCCTGTACCTGTCCATTTATTAAGATGATTTCTGTTCCTTCAACTCGGTTACCTGTAGCAAGAATGTTGTAGCTATCTGGTAAAAGGTTGTGGAATAAAGCTTTACCAGCTTCATTTGTTGTGGCATTAAATTCATCACCATAAGTGATGGATTGCAAGATTATATTAGCGGACACAACTAGTGAATCGCTATTGTCAGCAGTGGTATCAATCACAGTTAGTTCTGCAGAAAATCGCATCGAAGAAGGTTGTTCTACGCTTAATTTGCATGATGATGGTATTAAAAGTAAAGCACATAAAGCAATGCTAGATATTAGAATAAGTGGCTTTTTCATTTTTTAGGCCCTCCCTTAAAGAGTTGGTCTATTTTTGAGCTAATTTCGATTCCAAAATACAGCGACGGATTTTCTATGGTATAAGAATCTGTTGTTGATCGTTTTAGCTGATATAAAGGTCGATTATTAAAGAAGTTATTGACATAGAA
>CAYTLV010000233.1:0-1074 GCA_964438445.1 uncultured bacterium
GTTCAGCCCCGCCAGTTGGCGGGGTCCCGTAGGGAGATCTCTGTGAGACTCAAAGAAAATTTAATTATTGAATTGATAATGAAAAATTATGTCATCCCGGAACCCCGAAGCATCTGGGACCGGGGGCAAGTTTATCCGGGATCTAAACAGCGTTGTTGCTTTTTAATTAAATGGAGTGATCAATAAATGAGATCCCGGATAAGATAACTGCAGGCTATCTTTCCGGGATGACATGTTTCTTGATTTAGATAACCACAAGCTCCCTATGCTTCGGAGTGAAGGTCAGCCGGAAGGTCATACCTTAAGCTTTTATTGGTTCAGGACGATAATATTCCTATATTTAACGGATCGTAGGTAAGCGATATCTCAATTAGAAATATGCTGGATATTATGTTAAAACCACCATTTATCGGATCGGCTGAAGTTCTTGAATTTTCCATTGAGGAGATTATGAATAAGTTGGATATACAGGTCCTTTTCCGTTCCCGCTGGAAAATGGGCAATTGCGGTGAGGAAATGCTGAAAGATCTGTTGGAAGATGAACGCATATTATCTTCAATGCGTCCGGCTGCGGTTTACGGTTATTTTCCCGTTTATCGCGATGGCGCAGATCTGATCTTAAACAATGATGTTCGATGGGAATTTCCCGAGCTAAAAGGTAAGATAATTTCAGAGTATTATAAGACGAAGGAAGAGGGCAGAGATTTTATTCCTCTGACCGCCGTAACGATTGGTAAAAAAGCGGTTGCTTTATCCAAAAAAATGTATCAAAAAAATGATTATACGGAATATTTTCTTCTTTATGGATTAGCTGCCGAATGCACTGAAACTCTGGCATCAATGATCAACGAAAGGATCAACAAGGAGTTAGGAATTAAAAAAAGTTTAAGGCGATCTTTTGGATACCCCGCTTGCCCGGATCTGTCCTATCAAAAACCGCTTTTGCAGCTTTTGGAAGCAGAACGAATTTCATTAAGTTTGTCAACATCCAATCAATTGATCCCTGAATTTTCGACAACGGCGTTTATTTTACATAATATTTAAACTTGAAATATAATATGTCATTTCGACCCC
>CAYTLV010000233.1:1174-3254 GCA_964438445.1 uncultured bacterium
TTTCAGGTCATCGCAATTATTATCGGACTGGTGATCGGTAGCGGTGTGTTTATCAATATCGCTCCCGTTCAACGAGCTGCCGGGTCTCCCGGATTAGCTGTGATCGCCTGGGCGGTCGGTGGTTTGTTTATGTTGCCGCAAATATTTATTTATGCTGAACTTGGCACTGCTTATCCCGGTCAGGGATTCGGGTACTTATACCTTCAAAAAGCCGGAAGTCCTATGCTGGCTTTTCTCTATACATGGACTGCCTTTTGGACCAGCGATATGCCCTCGATCACGATTATAAGTATTGCTGCGATCTCTGCCTTGGATGTATTTTTTCCTGCCTTGACGGTTGACGCCATGTCGACCAAGATGCTGGCGATCGGGATAATTATTATATTGACCGCTATCCATATCCGATCAGTAAAGCAAGGCTCATGGATACAAGTTATACTGACCGTACTAAAAATAATTCCTTTAGCAATTATAGCAATTTTGGGTTTATTTTATTTCAACTCACCGAATTTATTTATTGAGCCACAGGTTGTAGAACCGGCAAAACATTCCATTTTTTGGTTGGTTATGATGGGAGCAGCCGGTACGGTCTGGAGTTATGCCGGATTCCCGAATATCATGTATATGGCTGGTGAAATCAAAAATCCTAAACGAAATATACCAACTGCCCTGATCGGAAGTGCTTTATTTGTGACATTAATGTACATTTTGATCTCTTTTGCTTCCGGTGCTTTGATCCCGCATGAAGAAGTGGTTCAAACACAAGGCTTTTTGAATCCCTTTAAGTATTTACCCGCATTTGCAGGTATTGCTTCAGGATTTTTGGCTATTGCCGCATTTATATCCTGTATTGGTGCAACAAATGTCTGTATAATGAGTCAACCGCGCCTACAATATGCCATGGCTAAAGACGGACTGTTTTTCAAGGCCTTTGCTAAGATCCATCCTAAATACGGAACGCCGGTAAATTCAATTCTTTTACAGTCTGCTTTTGCTATCATTCTTGTGTTTTTAAGTCAGGATACTTTGGATACTTTGCTCGGATATTTTACTTTTTCCTACCTGCTTCAAAATATTCTGGTTTACGGAAGTATTTTTTGGCTGAAAAGACGCGATGATTATCATCCGTCATATCATTCCCCGATGTGGAAAGTCATGACCGTGCTGGCTATTATTCTGCCTATTCCCTTGATCATAGCGAGTTTTAATACTTTCCCATTGGTAGGATTACTATTCAGTATTGGCTTTACCTTAGTGGGTATTCCGGTTTATTATTTGTTTAAAGGTCGATTGAATAACTAATAAGACCTCACACAAAGCCACAAAGTACACAAAGCCACAAGTAATTTAGGGTAATATCCCATTTGCTAATTCTTAATATTTTATTCACTCAATAAGTCTTAATACATTATATATCTTTATAGTTTGAGCAATAATTTGCATCATGCACCATGCACCTAGTGTCTTAGTGTACTTCGCGCCTTTGTGAGATGTATTAACGATTCAGTAATATATCAAGCGCGGTTTCTATCACGGTATCGTAACCTTGTTGCATGTCAGAACTATCAAGAACTGCATAGTAATCAGGTGGTATACCATTTTCATAGTTTAAACCATCCGGTGTGAGTGTTCTTGTAATGGAAAAACGATAGGTCCAGCTGTTGGGCAATTGTCCGCCATTCGGCATGCCCAATCCACCACCCGTTGTATCCCCGACCAGAAAAAGATTATCCAATTCCAAGGTGGCCAAAGAAAACATGGATGTTGCACTGTAGGATCCACGGTCTATCAAAACGGCAACCGGTTTAGTGTAGTGTAAAACCGTATCATAGACTGTGGAATATATAGATTCATTTTCAATAAAATCATCATGGCTGGGTCCGGATTTAATACAGGTTGTGTAAATGGGATCTTCGGAAAGCGTAAAGTATGACAGCAATTTAAAAATATTCATCATATAACCGCCGCCATTTTGACGAAGGTCTAGGATCAACCCATCAGTATCCTTGTAGCGATTAAAGATAAACATCATATTACTATCTGAGAAAAGGTCAGAAAAAGATGAATAACGCACATAGGC
>CAYTLV010000234.1:0-3236 GCA_964438445.1 uncultured bacterium
TACTATCGCTATCGGGATGGTGATGACGTTTTGCGGGGAAATGCTCCTAAAACCCTGCATCAGGGGCTGGAAATGGCTATTCATCTACCCATAAATAAATTTGATATTAAAGCGAACATGAGTTTTTCGGATAATCACTTTGTAGAGTTTACCGCCGATTCACTCGGTTGGGGCGGCTATGGCGGGATTGCCGATTATGCCGGAAAAACTATTCCAGCCTTTCCTTCTTTTCAAGCAAAAGCACGTTTTGCATACAAACATGAAAAAATTAAACCTTGGCTCAATTTGAAATTTATCGGAAAACAGTACATAGATTTCATGAATACTGAATCTTCAGCCATCCAACCTTATTTTGTTGCCGATCTCGGTATCCGTGTTCCTTTTAAAGCACTAAAAATGGATCATAATATTGATATCAGGGTGAACAATGTCTTTAATAATCTATATGAAACCTTTGGATATACTTATTTCAATGATGTAGATGATAGGGTAGATAATTATTGGCCGGCCTCTACAAGATCGTTTTATGTAAGTTGGAGCGTAATGTTTAACAATTGACAGTTGACAAAGGACAATTGACAATTCAATATTTAATAATCAATTAAAAAATAACAAAGAATAATATTATCCCGGAAAGTTTGCTAGTGACCCAACAAGCAACATGTCATCCCGGAAAAATGTCTTGAGGACATTTTATCCGGGATCTCAAATATTGAAAAAAAACATTTTTCGACCAGCCAGCATTCCTTCTTTGCTAAAGCTACGAAGGATCAAGCTGGCAGGTCTGTACAATTGCAAACCACAGAGCGGTCAAATATAGTAGAAAAATCAATCAAATAAAGAATGAACCACAGCGTGGTTCAATAGATTAACTTCGATTATTCGATTATTCGATTATTCGAATGCTCGAATGTTCATTATTTATTTATTCCGTTATCTCGTCCAAAACAATCAAGTGAATCCCGTTATCCTGTCTAAAAAATATCCCGTCAAACTGAAACGAAAATAACAAACTCACCCTTCTGAGAGTGCTCCTCAAAAAAAGAAATTGCTTCCGAAACACTTCCTCTAAAGGTGGTTTCATGTATCTTAGTCAGCTCGCGACCGATCAAAATATCTCTATCTCCAAAGTATTCAAGCATCTCGCCTAAGAATTTCATGATGCGATGGGTGGATTCATAGAAAATAACACCGCAATCCATATCTTTTAAGAACTTCAGACGGGTCTGTCGTCCCTTTTTATGGGGCAGGAAGCCTTCAAAATAGAAATGTCCATTAGGAATATGGGAAACAGATAATAGCGCCGTAGCGGCCGTCACACCGGGAATGGGCTCAACTGTAAATCCGGCTTTGACTACCTCAGAAACCATAAAATAACCCGGATCCGATATGCCGGGCGTTCCCGCATCGGAGACCAGGGCCAATGACTCACCGTTTTCGAGTCTTTCGATTACCGGGGCAATACTTTTAGCTTCCTGATTTTTGTAATGGGGGATAAGCGTTTTTCTGGGAACTTCATAACGCTCAAGCAGACGGACCGTCACACGAGTATCTTCGCAAATTATAGCATCAACATCTTTTAGAACTTGAATTGCACGGTAGGTGACATCTTCAAGATTGCCGATGGGTGTGGCGACGATGTATAGAGTGGAGGACTTGATTTGCAAAATAACTCCATTTGTTATGTCATTTCGACCGAGTCGGTCCGTTTACTAACGGACAGCGAGTGGAGAAATCTCAAACTTCTAAATTGATTATAAGGAATTTGAGATCTCTTCGCTAATCCGCCAACTGGCCCCGAACAATCGGGGGTCGAGATGGCAATAATATTATTTCAAGAATCAAGATTCAAGAAACAAGTAAAGAGTAAGGAGAAGATATTCTTTCTACTCATAACTCATAACTCATAACTCATAACTCGTTCTGTATCATCTGTTCCATGTTCTGCCTTTTTCTTATCAACACAAACGCACCGTTTTCCTTGATCATCACTTCCGGAATGCGCGGGAAAGAATTGTAATTGATCGCGGTCATGGAGGAACAGTACGCACCCGCATCTTCGATCACAAGGTAGTCGCCGATCTTAGTTTTTGGCAGAGAAATGGTCGCAACACCTTCTGAATCACCAAGAGTAGGGGTAAGGATATCACCGCTTTCGCAAGCATGACCCACAATCACGACATTTTCATATACATCGATTGACCGATCTTCTTTTGTAACAAGATTCATGGCATGTTGAATGCCATAAAGTGTTGGTCTTAAAATATCGCTCATCCCCGTATTGATCTTCAAAAATGTATAGCCGTCTTTACCTGTGTCAACTATATCATCGATCTCCGCGATCAATGCACCGTTTGCAGCTACAAGATAAGTTCCGGGTTCGATCTCAAGTTTGATTTTGCGTCCGGTTTCTTTGTAAAATTCTTCAAAATAGGTTTTTACTTTTGAACCAATGATCTGAAGATCAGTGGTTTTTTCATCCGGCAAACGACCGATCTTAAAACCGCCACCCATATTCAGCGTCGTGACATCAGGGAAGACTTTTACTGCATCAAGGTTCATTTTAGTGACCTTTTCCCAGACGGCCGGATCGGATCCTGACCCAATATGTGTATGTAAGGTATCAATAATCAGGTCATATTTTTTAGCAATTGCTTTGATCTTATCGAAATAATCGTGCCAAATACCAAAAGAGGATGCGGGGCCGCCAACATTCACACGATTAGCATGGCCGCTGCCGATACCCGGATTTATGCGTACACAAACCCGCTGTCCCGGAAAAAGTTTTCCGTAAGCTTCAAGTTGTTTTAAGGAACAGGCATTGAAAAGAACACCTTTTTCGACTAGATATTTCAGATCGGGAGCCAGTTCCTGGGCTGTTAATTGGATCTTGGATGCTTCAATGCCATTCATAAGTAATCGATGTACTTCAAATGATGAGGATGCATCAAAATGAATATCAAGTGAATCAAAAAGTTTTATAATAGCGGCAGTGGAATTAGCTTTTATCGCATAACGGACACGTAGTCCGTATGCATTCGGAAAATCCAATGTTTGTTGAGCTGATCGTTTGAGTATTTTTTCACTGTAGGCATAGACGGGATTTCCAAATTTGTTCGCGATGCTACGAACCTGGATAGGGGATAGGAATTTGGGTATTTTTATGGGCATGTTCCACCTTTCGTTAATGAGAAATAATATACATTAAAAAATGATCAAAGAAAAATTGAATTGTT
>CAYTLV010000235.1:0-3236 GCA_964438445.1 uncultured bacterium
GGACAAACTGGCGGCTCTACATTAGGTCCGGGAACAGAGTTAGAAGTTGACACACCAAAAGAGGGCGAACCGGATTTAATGGCTAATCCTGTTAAGTATATAAACCCCGATGTTACAACCCTTGAGTGGCATGTAGGCGAAGAACAGCGATTGACTAATAAAATTTTCAAGTCCGTTGTTGGTGTCGATCAGGAGCAAAGAAACGAAGAGGCGAAAAATGAAATGCAAGTAGGTTCGGCTTATGAATCTCAGGTGTCTGTTTTGATGCGAATAAAGCGAAACTTTGAGATTATAAATAAGTTTGCCGATACGGTTATTTGTAGTTTAAGATATGGCGATCAGTTTCTTGGATGCACGATTGATTACGGTACTAAGTTCTTTCTTAAATCAGAAGAGGACCTGTACGGTGATTACAAAGCCGCTAAAGAATCGGGTGCTGAAGACATTGTTTTAAGTGAAATAAACGATTCTATTCTTGACACCAGGTTTAGGGATGACAACGCAGGTAGAACAAGGGCGCAGATTATCGGAGACCTTGACCCGTTGCCTGAAAAAACCGTAAAAGAATCTATTGAAATATTCAAAAACGGCGGCGTAGATAGGGTGAATTTCATTATTAAAATGAATTTACTTAACTTTGTCAAAAGATTCGAAAGAGAAAATCTGCCCCTTAACCAATGGGGAGGTAAAAAAGATTATAGTTGGATTATAGAAGACATTAACAAAAAATTTATTGATTATGCAAAAATCAGAAGTGATCAAGAAGCACAAGATTAAGCCCGAAGAGAGCGAGTTTTATCATGTTTTATTTACTAAGATAGTAAAAGATGGACTACGAACTAAAGACGTGTATCATATCGTCCTATACTCTAAAAGAGAATTTCCGGCATTTAAACACCACATAGATCAGTGGGGTTTGGGTTCTACGGGAATGAATGAATACGAGATTATTCATGACCCTAATAAGAAAGTAGATAGTGAGATTGATGACATCAAGGCGTACTTGGTGGAGAATGGAATTGATTTTGATTCCCGACTTGGTCTTGCTAAACTTCAAAAACTTTATAACGAAAATAAATTAAAAACCGATTAAAAAAATGAAAAAATTTCTCACAATTTTTATTGGGCTTTTCTTGTTTGCGGTCATTTTGTCCGCACAGAATCGCCCGGTATTATCAACCTACACAGTACAACTTGATACCACGTTATCGGGAAACATTGATTTAAACGTCATGCCTAGTCTTGACTATTTAAGTCTTCAGATTATCCCAACGTCCGTTTCAGGTGATAGCTTAGACTTCTCTTATGCTCCTTATTTTAGGAACACTTACACTGGCGTATGGAATAAACTGATGGCGGTTGACACCGTTTCGGGAACCACGGCCGCCTTGGTATCAGCAGACACAGACGCGTATCTTTACTATTCCCCTTTCAAATACCTTCAATTAAGGTTGGTTTGTACAGGGATTAGTCATGACACTGTGTTGGTGACCGTTCACGCCTTACAGAAATAAATTATTATTAACCTTCTAATTCCAAGAGAATGAAGAAAGAAGAAGCATTAAAGAAACTTAACGAAAGCGATAGCGCTGAGTTTGAGGTGTTCGGATCAGATGAACACAAGACGTACCTTGAAAATTATAAAAAAAGTGAAGTTGATCCATTAGTGGCAAACGCTTTAAAAGATGTTCACAACAAATATGATGAACAAATGTATGAGCTATTTGGTGAAAGAAAAGCGGGTGATGAGAAAACCTACAATTTCTTAAACCGGAAAGTAATTGATCTAAAAGAGCAGAATAAATCTGCCGAACCTTTAAAGGTAAAGATCAAAGAACTTGAAAAAGCCATTAAGGACAATACCGGAGACGAACGGTTAAGAATCGAACTTGACACAGTTAGAGGAGAGTATAAAAAGGAAAAGGATTCATGGGAGGCCGAAAAAACCGAACATTCCAAATCCCTTGATACTTACAAGCTGGGCAACGAACTTGACAAAGCGATGATTGGATTTGAGTTTAAGAAAGAATTTCCGCAAACAGTTACGGACACTTTCATCGCTCAGGTTAAATCAGAGCTTCAAAAGTCAGCCAGAATGGTCGAGAATGTAATGATATTTGTCGATGAATCGGGAAAGACGTTAGTTAATAAAGACAACGCGCTTAACCCTTACACAGCGAAAGAATTACTATCTCAACGACTTGAGGGCATCCTGGCTAAATCTCAAAAAGTAGATGGCCCGATTAAACCAAAGAGAGAAGTAAAAGATGGCAAAGAAATTACCACGCTTCCCAATCCCGGTGCAAAAACTAAGATGGAAGTAACTAGCTATCTAAAAAAGAATGGTATTCCGCAAGGCTCTGAAGATTATAACAGAATGTATGAAGAGTACGGAAGGGGTTTACCACTTCAATAATGCGTCTGCCTATTGCAGTTGCATAATTTTTAATACTAATAAAAAATGAGCTTAGCCGCAACTGTATTAGATGAATATAGATTAGATTATAGCAAATCAAATCTGGACGCGTCAGAAAATAGGGCATCACAATATGGTGCTTTAGAAACATTTATGAAAGATACTCCGAATTTGATTCCGGGGTATAACGACCTCGTAACTAATCGACCTGTATCAGATCGAATAGTCTCTATCCCGGTGCTTAATCGCAAGGCAACTTACAATGCCGCAGCAGCCAGAACGTGTTCTGCGCTTACCGGAGAAAACACTTCCGCTTATGTCACTCCGACATGGACCACATATAAGGATGGATTTTCAATGTACCCAGCACAATATAAAAACAACTATATTGCGTATCAGCAGGACTTCAATAAGAAGATGAAGGACATTCAAAGAATCGCATTGACAGCACTTGACACTGATTGTTATACTTCATTGAACACCAACAGGACGGCCACGAACGATGCTGACGGCAACCCGTGGACTGTAACAGCCAATTCAATGATTGTACCGGCCGCAGATAATGAATTGTTCTTAAATGAACTTGGATCTGTGCTTGCAATAAACGACTTCCCTCAGGACGGAACGAACGTAATTGCATCACCACGTTTCTCTTCTATTGTTCGCGAATATAGCGCACAAGGAACTTCAAACGCTGAAAATAGGATGTTCCAATTTGGTGGATATAACTTTGCCTATTCAAACCGTATTACAGTTTCCGGTTCAGCATACAGGGACACCGTATTTGCTGTTCCTGAAGGTAACTTAGCGTTCTTGTCAT
>CAYTLV010000236.1:0-3227 GCA_964438445.1 uncultured bacterium
GTTACCAGTTTCCAGCCTGCCTTTCGAAGCTGAACGCAGTGTAGCGTAGTAGGGTAACCAGCGACAACTAATAAATAACTTTAGCTGAGTCAATAGATTCATTATTCAATTGACTCAATCTGCAGATTCTTCATTGCCTCAATAAGATTTTTTCGCATTGGGTCAATGGAAATTTTATTCATTGAGTCAATGCAAATTAAGAAAAATTAATCAACAAAACTCGCATAAAAAAGCGGACCTTTATAACTATACACTACTGGCAATAATTCTACATCTACTCGCAACATTACCGCGAGAAATAGAGTTAAACTCGCTAGATAATCTATCTTTTGTAGCGAAAAGCCACTCGTTTGAGTGGCTTTAACTTTATTGGCGATACTCCCTTACTTAATAAGTATCATCTTCTTAGTCTGAACAAAATCATCTGTTTGGAAACGATAAAAATAGAGGCCGGAGCTATATTGAGAGGCATTCCATCTTATTCTATATTGTCCGGTGCTTTGTTTTTTATCAACCAATGTCTGCACAAGTTGTCCTGTGATATCATATACCTTCAATTTCACATCTGAGGCTTGCGGAAGATCGTATGATATTGTTGTTATCGGATTGAAGGGATTAGGATAGTTCTGGTTGAGTTTAAATTCATTAGGAATTGTGGCAATCCGCGTGATGTTTGTAAACTTAATGTACCCTCTTCTTGAAGATACATTTAATTCAGCCCCTAGTGAATCGCTTACATAGCTACTATCCCCGAAATTAATAAAGCTGACACTCCCTTCTTGAACATTTTCGTCCGCATTAAACACAAGGGTCAACAATGTATCACCATCTTTAATATCAAAGATCGTTCCATCATTTGCTTTTAAGACAGACACAACATTAGCGCTAACAGAAATATTATCGGAGCTTAAATATTTGCTATTGGATGACTGATAAGTAAGATAATCAGATTCAAAAATAATATTGAAATTCATGCTGGCTATAGTTGACTGGCCCTGTTCAACAATAATAGGAATACTTAAAGAAGATCCGGCTGATTCTATATAGGGAGTTGACAGGAAAATATCTGCCTGAGGAATTGGATGTGCTGAGAGATTAAAAACACTCAATCCCATATTCCCATTTGCAAGAAAGATCTTACCCTCCGGGTTAATGGCAATACCCCGAGCATTACCGTCATTATTGATATGATCTTCTTCGATAAATGAAGTTCCATCATATGAATAAACCCTTAAACCATCTTCACCATTTGCCAAATAAACCATATTATCTGAACCCAAAGCAACATCAGAAGCAAAACCGCCGACATGGATATTTGTTATAGGGATAAATGAGGATCCATCATATGCGTATGCTCTTAATCCGCCATAACCGTTAGCAAGAAATACTGTCCCGTCATCACTAACAGCTACATTGGAAGCATAACCACCTTCATTTATATAAGCAGTTGGAGTAAATGAAGATACGTCATAATAATATGCGCGAAGACCGTCACTGCCATTTGCGACAAATACTGTGCTATCAGCGCCCAGGGCAAGACCCAATGCTGTTCCGTCCTCATATATGTGTGCAATATTGATAAAAGATGAACCATTAAAAGTATAAGCTCTCAAACCGTCACTGTTGTTTGCAAGAAATACCGTACCGTTTGTATCTAGTATTATTGCTTCGGCTATCCCACCATTATCTATATGCGCTTTTCGAGTAAAGGATGAGTCCGTAAAATCATAAGCCCTTAAGCCTTCTGAGCGATTGCATGCAAAGACGATATTATCAACTCCTACGGCAACATCATTGACTTCTTCTGTTTCATTAATGTGAGCAATAGGAGTTAAAGATGTATCCTCACATCTATAAGCTCTTAATCCATCATCATTATTAGCAAGAAAAACGATATTATCTTCTGACAACGCTATATTATTGGCAAAACCACCTTGGTTTGTTTGTGTATTATTAAAAAGTTCATAATGATCAACTAGTGATCTTAAAATCGGGAATCCACCTTCAACTTCCGTCCAAACATTTTCAAAATCCCATGAACTCATAGGAGCATTTGATGAATTATAGAAGTAAGAAATATTGGGAATAGCAACACAATTTTCATCAGTTGAGCCATACAATAAACAAGATACTGGAGAATTCTCACTACCATTGTAGAAATAAAGATTTGAATATGAACCTGTATTTCCACCAATAATAGAAGGGTAATAGGTAAAAAAACCAGTGAAATTAGAACTACCAATGGAAAAAGAATTATTTACCCCCCCGCCCCAGCTTTCACCAGCAAGGGTACCAATATAAGCATCACCTTCAAGGTTCATAGTAGAATAACTGTTAGTTATATAAATAACTCTAGTCAAAGATCCTGTTAATCCTCCAGCGTATCTATAGGCTTTTATATTTCCAATAGAATAAGAATTTGAAAGAAGAAGATGAGTATGAAACCACCCAATTAAACCTCCAACATAATTATGACCACTAACATTTCCGTTAAAATACAACCCACTAATATCATCATATCCCACAATGCTACCAGTAATCCCTCCAACATAATCATTACCAACAACAGAAACATCTTCGCAAAAACTATTGCTTAAGAATCTTCCTTTACCTAAAATTCCACCAACATAATTATTACCCAAAATCTCACTTTTGATTACTGAACCTCTCAAATAAGTCTTATCACCATAATCTTGATCATCATTATACCCCATTAAACCGCCAACATAATCATTACCTTGAATAAAAGTATTTGATAAAGAAATAGCACTAACATTCGCTTTAACATCGCCATATCCAAACAAACCCACATAATCTTCATCTGGACGATTTATGTATAAATTTGAAATAGTATATCCTTTACCATCAAAACTTCCGACGAAAGGGATATCCATATCACCAATTGGATCAAAACCTTTTCCATCATTCCAATTTTGTGTTGCTGATGCGTCAATATCGTTGATCAATTCATAATAAGCAGCCAGGCCAAGATTAATGTTTTGTAATTGTTGAACAGTTGATATTTGATAAGGATCTTCCGATGTACCGGTTCCACCCGCAAAGTATTGAGACAGATCATCTGCATAGATGAAAGAAATTGACAGAAGAAAACATATACTTAATACCGATAGCTTCTTCATATAGAGTTTCCTCAATTATTATTTTCTTTTCATAACCTAGATTCAAGTAGTAAGTGCAACTTTATAGTTCTCAAAAAATACTTCATT
>CAYTLV010000237.1:0-1467 GCA_964438445.1 uncultured bacterium
AAAAGTACCTGTCAAATAATTGACGATTGCAACTTCACCCTTTGCAAGTCCCTTTTTTCTGTTCTTTGGATCGTCGATAATCGCAACTGTATTTGCGGCAATACCAAGAATATTAAATGCTATTGCAAGGGAATCGTCAGGAGGATTTGAGCAAAGACCGTAAGGCGAAAAAGCTTGAACTTTTTGACTTTTTCCAAGCGCTTCGATAACGGCTGATCTAAAATTTCCGGTATCGTCTGTTGATTTTACAGTTGCGGCTTTTATATCTTTATTTTTCATCGTCTTGGCCTCGATTGCTCTGTTGGTGTCCCGTCTGCAAATGGCATTGACGAGACTCTTTTATCACCGGCTGTTTCTAAAGCTTGTGCTTTGTAAGCGTCAATTGGTGCACATACGATGCTTGTCTGTTTTCCATCGGTTATACTTTTAGAATATATAACGGATCGGATAATAAATGAACCTTTAACTTTTGCTGTTTCGTCATCAACTGTTACAGTTTGTCCAATATCCCAAGGAACACCGCTTGTTTGTGTCAACCCTGCAACAACACAAGAATATGAAGTTGATCTTGCCCTTCTAATGTTAGATTCTTCTTCTGCACGTTTGTAGCATGTTGCGTCATCCATATTTTCTTCACCAATTATTTCAAGCAACCTGCCTTCTCTTATCGACGGATCAATTATGATCCCACTTCTGGAAGTACTTTTTTTTGAACATGTTGCATCGTCGTCTGCAGCATAATTATCTTGAGATCTGACAACATATTTATTATATCTTGCCACTTGAGATTGTTTTACTTTGTAAGATTTTACATTATTATTGTTATCGTTTTGCCTATGTATTAGGGATGTTGTTGCTATTTCGTTTCCAGGTCTATAAATAACAAGATCACCAGCACCGGACGGTATTAAAAAAACTTGGAATTTCCGCCCTATGTTTTGTAAAACAGCCATTGCATAATCGCTTGGCTCGTATGATACCGGTGATTTAGGTAAAATAATATTATCTTGATTTGATAAATCTACCACATTCATTTTAATTCCCAATCCCCATACTACTGATTTAGCAAAATCTTTAAAACTTAAATTAGTTGATTTTCCACCTACAGAAATAGCCAAACTACTGGATAGCGGGGGAACTGTACTGTCAATTAAATCACAGGTGTTATCACGGCCCGTAAGTGTTACTATATGACCTTCGTTGTCTCCTGACTCTTCTACGTCATCAATAAAGCCATAAAGTTTTGGAATGCTATTGACGGTAATTGAAATAACGTCACCACGGTTGACAGGAAATGAATCAGGATCACCAGAAGATGCAATAATGCTGAAAGACCCTGTAGCATTATCGAGACTACGACTTAAACTTATTGACTCAAAAAGGCTATAAGACTCTCCGTTTATGGATACTTCTATTTCTCCATTTTTAGATACTTCCATTATAAGCCCTCACTTTCAAGCACTGATA
>CAYTLV010000237.1:1567-3190 GCA_964438445.1 uncultured bacterium
GCCTGATAAGCCGCTTCAACTTTTTCTCTTGCTCTGTTGATTTCGTCTGTTGTGTTATAGGTCGTGGCTGCAAGCTGTTCATAAGCCGCAATCAAAGCATTTAAACGCATCATCCTCACGAATGTTCGTCTATTTGCATTTCTTAATATTCTTCCCGCTGTATCTTCAGGCCAATATGGAGTGTTTGAGCTTGTTTCGTCTCCGTCTACTTCAACAACTGCCGCACCGTTAACGCCCGTTAAGCTGACAAGTCCATCGCCGTAAGTCGTAAAAGAAAGAATTGTGTCAATATTTCCAGCCGAACCAAAACCCTCTGAAGTTATCTGCCAAAGTCCGGTGCTTGGTTCGTCACCTTGAATCATTTCTTCAGCCCAATCAGCCGGAGATTTTACAAGGTCAACAACTTTATTGCCAAGATTCGATATTGATTTTTTGAAATCTTCTAAAAACTCACCTGTTATTATACTTTCAAGATCATCAAGCATTTTATCAAGCCCGTTTTGTAAATCCTGAACAACAACAAGAGCATTATCAATCAACGATGGAACCGACATTGCAAATTCGAATAAATCAGCCAATAGCGATCTTGAGCCGTTGCCAAGTCCGAAAACAAGTTGTTTATCAGGTATAGATTTCTGAGGTGCAACGGATGGATTACCGACTGCAAAAGTAACTCTAAAAGATATTATTCCCACGCTTGTTTGACTTGCATCTTTTGTATATGGTAGTGGGTAGACTGTCTGACTGCCAAATGTTGGTAAAACAAGTTTACCGGATCCGGCTGTGTTTAATTCTTTTTCAAGGTCTTTTGCTTCGTTTCTCCAATAAGTCCCCGATACGAAAATATCAAGAGTGAAAACCGGCACGACTTGCCCTAAATCTTCAACGAATCTTTGGTTTGAATTTGGATATTCATGCAATACTGATTTTCTGCCCGCTTCAGTTTGAGATTCAAGACGGGTTTTAAATTCTACGCCCCTGAATGATCCTGTAAAAAGCCTTTGAGTCCTGATTCCCATTAGTGTGAAAACTCCATATTTGTTCCCATGTTAAAATCAGGTTGAGTCGATACAACCTTTGAACCTTTATCGGCAGATACTTTTATTCTGCCGAACACGTCAAGCGTTTGGCTATTTTGGCTCTTTGTTTCAACATAGTTTTCCATTACCTTTTTTGAAGTTACTTCTGCATCGCCAATACCAATCACGTTCCCAAAATCAGAAAATCCTCCCTTTAGTGCTGAAAACGCACCACTGAAATCAAGGTTTAAGAGTTTTTCCCCTACTTCTAAATTGGTTTTTATATAAATCAATAATGTCTCAAAAGGTTTTAATAGAAAATCGACTAAGTTACCTATCATTGTTAGGGTTGTTCCCAGAGCCTCCAATTCAACATTTAATTGATTTGTAGACTCTGCCCCCCAATCTGTAACGCCAAAAAGCCTGTTAATCGGATCTATTATTTTGCCTACAAGAGACCCGATTCTCTTTAAAGTTTTTATTAATGGGTGATTTGTTTTTTCCCAGAAAATAAAGCTTCCTGCTACGGCGGCGACCGCAACACCAATTGCCAATATAGGCCACAAAGCAGCCCACTCTACAGCCATTAAAGTTCCAAAAGCCG
>CAYTLV010000238.1:0-3185 GCA_964438445.1 uncultured bacterium
ATATTTACCGAAAGGAATTCTCTGATATGAAAAAGATTGCACTTGTTGGTTGTGGAAGAATATCAAAAAGACATATCGAAGCGATAAAAGAAACTCCGGGCGTTGAAATTGCTTTAGTTTGTGATATTAATGAAGAAAGGGCAAAGAAGACAGCCGCAGAATTGGATGTGCCATATGTAACAGATTATAAAGATATAAAGGGTGTTGATATTGTTTCTGTATTAACTCCGTCTGGAAATCATCCTGAGCATGTTGCGGAAATAGCTGAAAGTACCGATATACCTTATATTGTTTGTGAAAAACCTTTGAGTTTAACAGTTCGCGAGGCTCATGAGGTTTTTTCTCGCGTTGATAAAGCAGGAAAAACTTTATTGCCTGTATATCAAAATCGTTACAATCCCTTGGTTATAATGTTAAAAGAACTGATCGATAGCGGAAAATTAGGGAAATTACACCAATTCATATGCAATGTGATTTGGAATCGCAATGACGCTTATTTTGATATTGATTGGCATGGAACTCGTTCTCTTGATGGTGGTGTTCTTTATACACAGGCAAGCCATTATGTAGATATGGTTCACTATTTCTTTGGTGAATTGGTAAGTGCTAAAGGGCAAGGTGGACTTTTAAGAGGATTTGAAGTCTATGATTCAGTTTCATCTGTCATGCGCTTTAATTCAGGTATTGTAGGCTCATTAAATGCCACTGTCTGTGCTTATGAAAAGAATTATGAAACCGAGTTTACTCTTATTGCTGAAAAGGGAATTATACGGTTAGCCGGAACAAACTTGAATACTATTAGTCACTGGAATGTTGAAAATATGGAAAGGCCGGACATGGATTTTACTTTGGATCATGTGTATGGCAGGGGTCATAATACCATGTATGAATTCATTGCTAAAGAAAAATGGAATGAATTTCCTTCTCGTGAAGATATTCTTTCCGGTGTACATCTTATGGAAAAATTGAGCTATTAATTAACAGGATATTATATGAAATTTTGTGATTTACATCGTCAATATTTAGAGTATAAAAATGAAATCGATGCAGCTATTGCTGGCGTTATAGATAAAACAGCATTTATAAATGGTCCCGATATTGCGAAATTAGAGAAAGAGCTTGCCGACTTTTCTGGAGCATCTCATGCAGTGGCATGTAGTTCCGGTTCAGATGCGATCTCCTTAGCACTGATGGCCCTAGATATACAGTCCGGAGATGAAGTATTATGTCCTGCATTTACTTTTATTTCTACAGCTACAATGATCTCAGTTGTAGGGGCAAAACCAGTTTTTGTTGATGTGGATCCTGTGACTTTTAATTTGGATCCTGATAAGATCGAAGAAAAAATCACGGCAAAAACTAAAGGGATCATTGTTGTATCTCTTTATGGGCAGTGTGCTGATTTTGACAGAATCAACAATATAGCAAGAAAACATGATCTGTGGGTCCTGGAAGATGGGGCTCAGTCTTTTGGAGCCGAATATAAAGGAAAAAGGTCCTGTGCTTTAACAAGTATTGCTATAACAAGTTTTTTTCCTGCTAAACCTTTGGGTTGTTATGGAGATGGTGGTGCTGTTTTCACAACTGATGCTGAAATTGCGGAAAAATTGAAAATGATTCGTAATCATGGTCAAGAAAAACGTTATTATCATAAGATGATCGGTGTAAATGGCAGAATGGATACGCTTCAAGCGGCAATAATAAGAGTGAAATTGAAATATTTTCCAAATGAAATAAAAGAACGAAACCGTGTTGCTACCACTTTCACAGAAGAGCTGAAAGATATTGTAGATACACCTTTGGTTCTAAAAGATAATTTAAGTGTTTGGGCTCAATATACAATTCGAGTTGAAAACCGTGATAAATTGCGTGAGACTCTGGCAAAAGACGATATTCCAACAGCTGTACATTACCCCATGCCCTTACCCAAACAAGAAGCTTTTAGAAATTTAAAGCAAGGTACAGATTTTCCCGTTTCAAATCGCTTGTCCGAAACAGTTATGTCTTTACCAATGCACTCCTTTCTTAAAGATGATGAGATTAGCTTTATTGCTCAAAAAATAAAGGGAGCACTCAATGGCTGATTATTACATTCATGAAACCGCTAAAGTTGATGAAGGTGCTAAAATTGGGAATGGGACGAAGATTTGGCATTTTTCTCATATTATGTCTGGAGCAATTATTGGAAAAAAATGCTCTATAGGACAAAATGTGAATATTAGCTCAAAAGCAGTAGTTGGTAATGGAGTAAAAGTTCAGAATAATGTTTCCATCTACGATTCTGTTGTTATTGAGGACGATGTTTTTTGCGGTCCCAGTTGTGTCTTTACAAATGTCGTAAATCCTAGAGCTTTTGTAGAACGAAAAGCAGAATTTAAAGAAACGAGAGTAAAAAAAGGTGCATCAATCGGAGCAAATGCAACGCTTGTATGCGGTGTCACCCTTGGCGAATATTGTTTTATTGGTGCAGGTGCCGTCGTTACAAAAGATGTCCCCTCATACGCCCTCATGGTGGGTGTACCAGCCAAACAAAAAGGCTGGGTCAGCAGAGAAGGGGAGATACTGGGAGAGGATTTGGTGTGCCCGAGAACGGGAGAAAGATACATTGTTGAAAAAGGGCATTTAAAGCCAATATAAATTGTATTAATACTTTTCAATAATCCTATATAAAATACAGCTTTCAAGTAACTTAGCTTAAATTGTGTCGCTCCTACGGAGCTTATGTTGTTTATATTTTTTAACTACAAAGATACCGCTCCTATGGAGCTTAGATTTGAAATACACTAATAGTTGCAAAAATAATATTTCTTGAGCATCAATTATTTATCAGAGTATATAATAATTATTCATAAAATAAATAAAGTTCACTAAGAGCATTTCTGATAAATATTTAGTCCGTCGGCTGACGGACGACATCTTTGTAATAATGTAGTTTAAATTGTGTCGCTCCTATGGAGCTTATGTTGTTTGTGCTCTTTTAACTACAAAGATACCGCTCCTATGGAGCTAAATTATTATATAACAGACACATTAAAATCAATATAATTCTGAGAGATATGTAATTGAAGTCTCGGAGAGACAATATTTTTGTAGTAATTTAATTTAGCAAAAAAACAAACTCCGTAGGAGTGAAAGCTTTGTGATAGCTCAGCTTAATATTATATATCTGTGACATATTTGGCATA
>CAYTLV010000239.1:0-3159 GCA_964438445.1 uncultured bacterium
TGGGGTTTGGGGTAAGAGGTATAGAGGTGTAAAGGTGTAGGGTGTCGTAAAGACAGGGCACTGCCTTGTCTAGATGTGTGGATGATGAATTTTGAAGAAGAGTTGAAATGTTGAATTGCTGAAACGTAAATAAACCTGTCATCTCGACCGGAGTCACCGTAGGTGACGTAGTGGAGAGATCTATTCATGAGAAGATAATGTTTAGAAGTTCAGGAAAATATATGATGTCTGTTGGAAAATATTTATTAGGGGTAAAGACGCGATTAATCGCGTCTCTACCCTAAAATCAATTTTGAATATTACAAAGCTGTTCTTTCAATTTTAATCTTTTTTAATCTTTTGCCTCTCCTTTTCCGCCAGCTGGCGGATTCGGAGAGTATACTTTTGCCTTTTGACTTTTGCCTTCTTTAGCTATATTCATTCATGAAATTTACATTACAAAAAGAATCAAATACGCTATCTGCCCGAGCCGGACTTATTCAAACGGATCACGGACAAATCGAGACTCCCATTTTTATGCCTGTGGGTACGCATGCGACCGTAAAAGCTCTTTCCAATGATGAGTTAAAAGCGGCCCATGCCCAGATCATTCTTGGAAATACTTACCACCTTTATTTAAGACCCGGCATGGAGGTCATGAAAGGCGCAGGCGGACTGCACCAATTTATGAACTGGGACAAACCCATTCTAACGGACTCCGGCGGTTTTCAGGTCTTTTCTCTTGCCCATTTACGCAAGATCGAGGGTGATATAATTACTTTCCGCTCGCATATAGATGGCTCTTTGCATCAGTTCTCTCCCGAGGTCAGTATGGAGATCCAACGGACACTCGGTTCCGATATTGTGATGGTCTTTGATGAGTGCACACCTTATCCCTGCGATTATGAGTATGCCAAAAACTCCCTTGCTATCACTCATCGCTGGGAAAAAAAGTCTAAAGATTATCTACTTTCAAAAGACCCGATGTGGGATCATACCCAGGCACTTTTTGCCATCGTCCAGGGATCAGTCTATGAAGATCTGCGACTGGAAAGCGTAAAATTCTTGACCGATGAAGGCTTTGACGGCTATGCTATCGGCGGTCTGGCGGTTGGTGAGCCCAAGCAGATGATGTACGACTTAACTCAAACGGTCTGCGATGCTTTACCAAAAGATAAACCACGCTATTTGATGGGTGTAGGCAAACCCGAAGATATTATTCATTCCATTGCCCGCGGTGTGGATATGATGGACTGCGTTCTCCCTACCCGCAATGCCCGGAACGGCTCTGTTTATACCTGGGACGGAAAGATCAATTTAAAGAACCAACAATACAAAAATGACTTCACACCCTTAGATCCGACCTGTGATTGTTACGCCTGTAAAAATCACACGCGAGCATATATGCACCATCTCTATCGTCAGAACGAGATACTCGGGATGCGGCTGAACAGTATTCACAATATTCACTTCTTTGTTCAACTGACCCATGAGGCACGCAAAGCTCTTATGGAAGATCGTTTCCCGAAATTTTATAAAGATTTTTTCAATCGATATCGCGTGGAAGAAGACCATAGCGAAGCCAATGCGGTGCATAGAGAGAACAGACGGAAGAAATTCGAGAAGAAATGATGAATTATGAATGATAAACTATGAATTAATGCTAAATTAAGTGAAAAGGCAACTTGTTCCATTTGGGAACAGGTTGCAGAAAGACAGTTCAATTTTCACACACAGAAATATCAGACATTACAGAATCTACAACCATTAAATTATGGAGAATTTTTTGTCTGAAAAACAATTTATCGAGATTTACAAACCCAAATCAGGATTACCTTCTCTTGAGGTTAAATTTACTGAAGAAACGGTATGGTTAACTCAAAACCAGATGGCAGATTTATTTGAATCTGGTCGTGTAAATGTTACAGAACATATCCGACATATTTTTAATGAAAAAGAATTGTCCGAAAAAGCAACCCGTCGGAAATTCCGACTAGTTCGAATTGAAGGTAAAAGACAGGTTAAAAGGGAAATTGACCACTATAATTTAGATATGATCATTTCCGTTGGATATCGCGTAAAATCAAGAACTGCCACTCAATTTAGAATCTGGGCAACAAATGTATTGAAAAATCATTTGGTTAAGGGCTACACCATCAATGAAAAACGGCTCAAGGGCCAGGCTCAAAAATATCAGGAACTCCAAAATTCTGTTAAATTACTCGAAAACGTTTTGGCTTTAGACGAGATCACACAAGGACAAGCCAGAGGTATCATTGAAGTGGTTACTGATTATGCGTATGCACTTGAAATTTTAGAACAATACGATTTCAAAAAACTTTCACTAAAAAAAACCACCCTAAAAGAGCATTATAAACTGGATTATCCTGAGAGTATAAGCATTATCAAAAAGCTAAAAGAGCAATTTGACGACAGCGATATCTTTGGTGTACCCAAGGATGAAAGTTTCAAATCTTCCATTGCAAGCATTTATCAATCTGTCGGTGGAAAAGATGCTTATCCGAGTGTGGAAGAAAAAGCGGCGTACTTACTATATTTTATAACCAAAAACCATTCTTTTATAGATGGTAATAAACGCATTGCAGCAACTTTATTCGTTTACTTTTTAAATCAAAATAAAATTTTATATCGCAAGGATGGAAGCAAAAGGCTACCGGACACCACATTGATAGCACTTACCGTATTGATTGCTCAGAGTAAACCTGAAGAAAAAGATACAATCATTAAAATTATCGTTAATTTGATCAATAAAAACATTGTTTAGTGACAGTTATAGATAAATAAACTGCCATAAACTGAGGTGGGAACCTATTCTTTTAATGAAGCGCGTTCCCGTATTGTTTAGAAGGAGTTACTATGCGTCAAAAAATACGTAAAACTTTATTACTGATCTCTTTTCTCTTATTTCCTTTAACATTCTTTCTTTTGTCACCTTTTCTACCCTTTCAGGCAGCCGCTGAAGCCGTTTTGGCTGGCGCGACTATCATTTATATTGGTTTATTTTTGTTATCCTTTACTTTGGGGCGTGCATTTTGCGGTTGGATATGTCCGATGTCGGGCTTGCAGGATGTCTGCTCATCCATACGCAAAAAACCGACCAATCCCGCCAAAGGCTGGATCAAATTTCTCTTTTGGATTCCATGGATACTGGGACTGACC
>CAYTLV010000240.1:0-3157 GCA_964438445.1 uncultured bacterium
AAGCAGGTTCCGGGCACCGCGGAAGTTGATATCGATGAGAAAACAGGTGTACTAAAACGCGATGGTATCGATTCTAAGATGAATCCTTACGATCTCTATGCTATTGAAACGGCTGTTCGTCTAAAAAAGAATAATAATGCAGAAGTTTCAGTAATAACAATGGGGCCTCCCCAAGCTGAAGCTGTGATCAAAGAAGCCTACATGATGGGCGTCGACAAAGGATGTCTTTTGACCGACCGTAAATTTGCAGGAGCTGATGTTTTAGCTACCTCTTACGCTTTGTCTCAAGGCATCACTCAAATGGGTAAATATGATCTGATCATCTGTGGTAAAATGACTACAGATGGTGATACGGCCCAAGTGGGACCGGAAATTGCCGAATGTCTTAATATTCCGCATGTTGCTAATGTTCGCAAAATTCATAAGATTAATGATAATTCAGTTGTCGTTGAAATGAATATGGCTGAATCGGTAGAAATTCAGGAGGTTATTCTCCCCTGTCTCATTACCGTTGAAAAAGATATCTGTCAACCCCGCCTCCCCTCTTTTAAATTAAAAATGAAAACATCAGATCGTCCCATTCCACGTATTACTTTCAAAGATCTTGACGACAAGAATGTTATGCATTACGGACTAAATGGATCACCAACTCAAGTTCTAAAAATATTTCCGCCTCCTGCCAATACTACAAATGAGAAGTGGGAAGGCACTGGGGATAAACTGAGTAAAAAACTTGCCGATAAATTACACGAACTCAAATACGTATAGGAACGGATCTAATGGCAAAAATTGTTGTACATCAAAATAAAATCGAAGATCGTGACGCTGTTTTAAAGGTTTGTCCCTTTAATGCACTGGAATTTGAATCAAATGGTGAATTGATCCTGAATGCCGGCTGTAAAATGTGTAGAATATGCGTTAAACGCTTTCCTGAAATATTTGAATATGTCGAAGATGTGGCTCCTAGCGTCAATAAAGACGAATGGAGAGGTATTACGGTCTATATTGACCACATAGAAGGCAATATTCACCCCGTTAGTTTTGAATTGATCGGTAAGGCTCGTAAAATGGCCGATAAGATTGGACATCCGGTTCAATGCTTATTAATGGGAAGTAATATTTCAGACATTGCAGAGCAGGTTCTTCATTACGGAGCTGATGAAGTTTTCGTCTATGATAAACCTCAATTGCATGATTTTCGGATTGAACCATACGCAGCTGTATTTGAAGATTATATCAATAAAAATAAACCCAGTATTGTGCTGGTTGGCGGAACAACGGTTGGACGTTCTCTTGCTCCCCGAGTTGCCGCTCGTTTTCGTACGGGACTAACAGCAGATTGTACTAAATTGGACGTTCAGAAAAATACCGATCTTGATCAGATCCGTCCTGCATACGGCGGTAATATTATGGCGCATATTCATACGCCTAACCATCGTCCGCAATTTGCTACAGTTCGTTATAAAATATTTGATGCACCCGTACGTACTGAAGAAAAAAGCGGAAAATTGACCCTCTGTGAGATCGCAGACGAAAAGCTTGAATCAAAGATCACGGTGATCGAGGTTAAAAAGAAAGAAAAGGTCAAAAGTATTGAAGATGCGGATGTCATTGTTGTTGCCAGTCGCGCATTAAAAAAAGAAGAAGATCTGAAAATGGTCTACGATCTTGCCGATGAACTCGGTGCAATGGTAGCCACTACCCGTCCCCTTATTGAAGCCGGATGGATGGATGCCCGTTTACAGATCGGGTTAAGTGGACGTACGGTTAAGCCTAAGCTAATTATTACCTGCGGTGTTTCCGGAGCAATACAGTTCGTTGCAGGAATGAACAATTCAGATATGATCATTTCTATCAATGAAAATCCAAAAGCTCAGATCTTTGATGTAGCTCATTATGCCATCGTCGGAGATATTTATGAGATCATACCGGATCTGATAGCGCAGATCAAAGAAATAAAAAAAGAACAATAAGGATATATATGGACTATTCACCTCTGACTCAGTTAGATATCGATCGTTTGATCGAGATATGCGGGAATGATAATGTTCTGACCGGTGATGCAATTCACGAGGACTACAGTCGCGACGAATTGGCGGGGATCCGCCAATACCCCGATGTGGTTGTTTTGCCAATGAATAGCGAACAGGTTTCCGACATTTTGAAATATGCAAATGATAAGCATATTGCCGTAACACCTCGGGGACAGGGTACCGGACTGGTCGGCGCGGCGATAGCTATCCATAAAGGCATTATGCTTTCAACCGAGAATATGAATAAAATTCTCGAATTAGATGAGGATAATCTTACCCTTACAGTAGAACCCGGTGTCTTATTGATGGAAATTTCCAAATACGTTGAAGAAAATGATCTTTTCTACGCTCCCGATCCCGGTGAAAAATCAGCCTCTATCGGTGGAAACATCTCTACTAACGCCGGTGGTATGCGTGCTGTAAAATACGGTGTAACGCGCGATTATGTTCGCGCTCTCGAAGTTGTGCTTAGCTCTGGTGAAATTATCACGGTCGGCGGAAAGATCGTCAAAGATAGTTCAGGTTATAGCCTTAAAGATCTTATTGTGGGTTCTGAAGGAACATTGGGAGTCATTACAAAAGCCGTATTGAAGCTTCTACCTCTCCCTAAAGTCGCTATTTCCCTACTTGTCCCCTTTCCTGATATTGAAACAGCGATCACGGCTGTCCCGATCATTATTAAATCCAAGGTTATTCCAACAGCCATTGAATACATGGAACGTAATGTTATTCTTTCAGCTGAAAATTATCTTGGCAAGAAATTCCCCGATAATTCAGCAGATGCATATTTGCTTTTGACCTTTGATGGCAATTCTAAAGCGGAAGTTGAAAAAGTCTATGAACAAGTCGCTCATGTTTGTCTTGATGTCGGCGCCATGGATGTCTTTATTTCCGATACGGATGAACGAAACGAATCCATATGGTCTGCTCGTAATGCCTTTCTTGAAGCCATCAAAGCGTCGACTACAGAAATGGACGAATGTGATGTTGTCGTTCCGAGAAACTTCGTTGCTGACTATATCAACTACACCAAAGCGGTTGAAAAACAGTTGGATGTGCGGATCGCTTCATTCGGTCATGCCGGTGATGGCAACTTGCATGTCTATATTTTAAAAGATGAAATG